>NZ_JBHYIQ010000026.1:10740-62254 GCF_042739895.1 Amycolatopsis sp. NPDC059021 | reverse complement strand
GTTTGAGTGCCTCCAGCGCACTCAAACCCGCCCCCTCGTTTTCCTCGCCGCGGGAATGGGAGGTCGGGTCAGACGTTGCTGATCTCGTCGATCAGCCCGTCGACGTCGAAGTGCTCGCTCTCCATCCCGAGCGGCACGAGTTCGTAGGACGAGTCGAGGAACGTCTGGACGTCTTCGCGCTCCAGCTCGAACGACGCATAGCCGTCCGGTGACTCGATTTCCAGCGTCAGCAGCGCGTCGTCCTCGGACAGGTCGGGGCGGATCCGGACGTCGCCGATGCCCGCCGGCTTGACCAGTCCGGTCACGAGAAGGTCACGCGCGAACGTCCACTCGATCCACCGGCCACGCTCGGTCCGGAACGAGACGGTTACCGCGAACGGCTCGTCGGCGCGGTAGGACAGGCGGGACAGCACGGGCGTGGTGCTCTCGTTCAGCAACACGAACTGGCTCTGGTGTACGGCATCGGTGTGCACGGCCACTCCTGGTGTTCCTCGTGGTTCGCGCGGCGCGAACTTGTCGGCAAGGAGATGTACGAGCCCGGCGCTCGTGACGGCGAAACCGCCACGTTCACGCGATCGGTTGCATCCGTCCACAGTGGTGTAACACCGGACACATACCCCTTGCGTCCGCGCGGATACCCGTGGTGACCACAATGGACACCCGGCGGGTCAGGTGCCGCCGGTCAGCGGCAGGGTGAGCCCGACCTTCACGCGGTCCATCGCGACGCTGGTGGTGAAGTGCCGCACGTTGGGGTTCTCGAAGAACATCCGGCGCGTGAACGTCTCGAACCCCGCCATGTCCACGGCGGTCACCACCAGGACGAAGTCGGCCGTGCCGGTGACGTAGTAGCACTGCTGTACGTGCTCCTCGGCGAGTACCTGCCGCCGGAACGCGTCGAGCACCGCCAGGTTCTCCCGCTCCATCTCGACCAGCACCACGAACGTCATCGACAGCCCGAGCGCTCGCGGCGACAGCACCGCCACTTCGCGTTCGATGACCCCGGACTCCCGTAGCCGCTTGATCCGCCGCTGCACCGCGGCGGCGGACAGGCCGACCTTGGCGCCGATCGTTTCGGCGATGGTCCGGGCGTCTTCTTGAAGGCAGGCGAGGATGGCCAGATCGAGGTGGTCGAGGTCAGGAGAGTGCACGCTTCAGGCTAACCGGGCGGGCCGCGAAAGCGCCTCGTGTTTAGTGCCGCTCACCCGGTGGGTGAGCCGCCCCGTATGCACCCGTTCAGGGCATTTCCGGTGACATGGAACACAACTGACCGGTCTACCGAGGGGTAGGACATACAAGTGGCCTGCCGTGTTGTCCACCGTCCGGGAGGATTCCCAGTGTCGACGCAAGCCCCTGGCCGGGCCGCCGTACTGGCCGGGCTCGGCGCCTCGCTGCCCGTCAAGGTTCTCGACAACCACGAAATCACCAGTCGGCTGGATACCTCCGACGAATGGATTCGGACCCGTACCGGAATTGCCGAGCGACGGGTCTCGGGGCCCGGTGAGTCCACTGTGGACCTGGCGGTCGCCGCCGGTCGCCGGGCGCTGGCTTCGGCCGGTCTCGCCGGCTCGGAAGCGGTCGACGCTGTCGTGCTCGCGACTTCCACGGCCGACCAGCTGTGCCCGGCGAGCGCACCCCAGGTCGCGAGCCGGCTGGGGCTCGACGGTGTCGCGGCTTTCGACCTCAATGCGGTCTGCAGCGGCTTCGTCTACGCGCTGGCCACCGGTGGCGGACTGATCGCTGGTGGCGTTGCGCGACGAGTGCTGGTGATCGGTGCGGACACCTTCACCTCCCTGGTGGATCCGGAGGACCGGACGACCGTGCCGATCTTCGGCGACGGCGCGGGCGCCGTGGTGCTGCGCGCCGGTCTGCCGGACGAGCCCGGCGCGTTCGGACCGTTCGACCTGCACAGCGAGGGCGAGCTGGCCGAGCTGCTGTGGGTCGAGGCGGGCGGTTCGAAGCACCGGAACTCGGCCGACCCGCGAGACCACTACCTCGTCATGCAGGGCACCGCGGTGTTCCGGCACGCGTGCGCGCGCATGGCGGAGTCCTCCCGCGCCGTGCTGGAACAGGCCGGCTGGATGGTCGGGGACGTCGACCGGTTCGTCGGGCACCAGGCGAACATCCGGATCCTGCAGTCGACGGCGAAACAGCTCGGCCTGCCCGTCGACGCCGTGGTGGCCAACATCCAGCGCGTCGGGAACACCAGCGCGGCGTCGATCCCGCTCGCGCTGGCCGACGCCTGCGCGGACGGCACCCTCGAGTCCGGGCACCGCGTGCTGCTCAGCGCGTTCGGTGCCGGGCTGACCTGGGGCTCGACGCTGCTGCGCTGGCCGGACGTCGTCCCCGGCTGAGACTCCCGGCGGATCAGGCCGGCTGTCCCGAAACCTGGGGCAGGCCGTCCTGGTGCCGGCGGCTCAGCAGGTCCAGGTGATGGTGGGTTCCTGACGTCCGCGGAGCACGGTCTCGCCGTGCTTCGACCACCGCTCCCGCTCACTGTTCAGCGCCGCGCCGATCACCGCGTCGCTCGCCAGGATGCGCGACGGCACCGACTTCGCGTGCTCGGTCAGCCGGGCGGCCTCGTTCACCGCGTCGCCGATGACCGTGTACTCGAGCCGGCTGCTCGTGCCGAGCTGCCCCGCGAACACCTGCCCGCTCGCCACCCCGATTCCGAGGTCGAGCTCCCCGGCGTCCCGGACGGCGTCGCGGATGGCGCGCGCAGCCGCCAGCGCCGCCGTCGGCGCGTCCGCGTGCCGCGTGGGCGCGCCGAAGACGCACAGCGCCGCGTCACCCTGGAACTTGTTCACCAGCCCACCGCGCGCGTTCACCGCGTCGACGACGCTGGCGAAGAGCCGGTTCAGCTTGCCGACCAGTTCCTCCGGTGGCGTGTGATAGGCCAGCGCGGTCGAATCGACGACGTCGACGAACAGTGCCGTCACCTCACGGACGTCGCCGGACAGCGAAGCGCCGTACTCGAGCGCGTGCCGGGCGACCTCCGTCCCGACGTGCCTGCCGAACAGGTCCCGCATGCGGTCCTGCTCGCGCAACCCGGCGGCGAGCTCGTTGACCGACGTCTGGAGCATCCCGATCTCGCTCGAATCGTCCACGTCGACCGCGACGTCCGTGCTGCCCTTGGCGATCCGGTCGAGCGCGATCCGCAGCCGGTGCAGCGGTGCCGCGACCGCCCGCGCCAGCAACGCGGTGCCGAGCGCGCCGACCACCAGGCCGATCACCGACAGCATCACCAGGCTCGCGGTGTGGTCGCCGCTGCCGAGGTCCGGCGGCGTGGCCACGACCAGCACGCCGACGAACGGCACGCCGCTGGCCAGTGCCCAGGTCACGACCAGCCTGGTCAGCACGGTGACCGGCAGCGATCCCTGCGGTGGGGTCACCTCCAGCGCGATCGTCATCACCGGCCGCGCGACCCACTCGGCCGCGAGGTAGGTGAGTCCGACCGTCGTCAGGCCGCCGAGCCCGATCGTCAGCGCCATCCCGGCGACGTCGGCCAGTGAGCCGAGCACTCCCGCGAGCACGCTGAGCACCACCGTGCCGATCAGCCACAGGGTGCCGCTGACCACGGCCATGTCGACCGGCAACCGCAACGCGCGCCGTGCCTCGGCCTCCGTCGGCGGGCGGCCCAGCACGAACCACACCGCGGTGCGCCGCTGGAGCCACGCGGTCCACAGGGTGCCGACCAGCAGGAACAGCGTCACGATCCCGGCCGCCGTCAGCCCCAGGACCCAGCCGTGGTCGCCGACGTCGTTCGGCAGCCCCTGCAGGAGCAGCAGCAGCGCCACCACGCCCGACCCGCAGACGCTCGAACCGACGCCCAGTGCCGCGAAGCCCAGGCTGGTGCGCAGCACCACCCGGAACCTCCCCAGCTCGGCGTTCCTGCGCACGAGCTTGATCGTATGGTGTCGGCTTCGCCGCGGCGAGGACAGGCACAGCCACCGATGCCGCTTCCGATCGGTTCGACGTTCCGGCGCGCGTGCGTCGGTCACCCGCGGCGGCCGCGCGGGCGCGACCAGCTCAGAAGCGCCAGCGGCCGATCCGGGCCATCTTGCGGATCAGCGGGAAGTACTTGGTCGCCCGCAACTGCATCCTCGTGACCGGGGACACCTTCGCCATCACCTCCGGTGTCGCCCACTCCGAAGCGTCCAGTGCGGACACCGGATCCAGGCCGAACCGCTCGAACTCCCGCGGGTCGTCGACGCCCCAGTACAGCGTCGCTCCCGCCTTGCGGACCACCGGGTTGATCTTCTGCAGCTTGATTCCCCACCTGCTGAAGATGTCGCAGATCAGCTCGCCGGACGGGAACTTCGCGACCAGGCGCCGCAGCAGCTCCTCACCGCCCTCGGGCGTCAGGTACATGGTCAGCCCTTCGGCGACGATCAGCGCCGGACGGTCCGACGGCACCAGGTCGAGCCAGCCGAAGTCGGTGACCGAGGAACCGATGGTGTGGTAGTTCGCGCGCTCGGGGAAGATCTTCCGCCGCAGCTCGACCACCTCCGGGTAGTCGACGTCGAACCACTCCACGGTCGGCGGCGGGTCGAGCCGGTAGACCCGTGTGTCCATCCCGCAACCCAGGTGCACCACGACCGCGTCCGGATGCTCGCGCAGGTACTCGGCGGACCAGTCGTCGATCGGCTTCGCCCGCAGCACCACGGACGCGGCCCGTTCGCCGGTGAGTCCCAGCTTCGGGAAGTCGTAGTCGATCTGCCGCACCGCATCGTCGGCCGCCCGATCGCCCAGAATCGGATTGTCGAGCCTGCTGTCCAGCGCCCGGCCGTACAGCGTGGCGAGCATGGTCGCCTTTTCCTCGGTGAAGTGCACCTTCTCCATTGCGGTCACCCCCGTTATAAGTTTCAGAACTTCATGAAGAATGTACTCCCTTCCGCTCGCGGTACGAGCGCGTTTTGACGCGATTCCCGCAGCCGGCCGTCGAGCACCAGCGACCGTTGCGTGGCTTGCTCCTGTCGTAGAACACCCAGCCGCAGTCCGGGGCGGCGCAGGTCTTCATCCGGCTCCAGCTGCCGTCGGCCGAGGTCAGCACCACGGTCGCGAGCAGTTCGGCGAGGCTTCCGGTGACTCCTTCCTGGTAGGGCCGCAACAGCAAGCGGCCGTCGGCGTGCAGGGGCAGGTCCTCGCCCGCGCGTGCGAGGTCGTGCGCGGTCTCTTCGTTCGGTTCGCCGGTGCGGTTGACCGTCGCCATCCCGCGCAGCGCCTTTCGCAGCAACTCGGCGAGCCGGAGTTCGGCCGCCGTGAACTCGCCCCGCTCGTGGAGCCAGTCCGGCAACCGATCGTCCGGCGTGCGCCCGCCGAACGTCCGCTCGTCGACCGTGTTCATGAAGTCGTACACCGGCACCAACCGCTCCGGGACGCGGTGGAACTCGGCGGCCTCGATCTGCCAGTCCCATGCCATCGCAACACCACCTAACCGTTTTACTGTAGCATCGACACCGGCAAAGCATTTTGATGGTGTCGACCAGGGAGAACGATGAAGAACGCGGTGGTGACCGGAGCGAGCAGGGGGATCGGGCTCGCGGTGGTGCGGCAGCTGGTGGCGGCGGGGTACCGCGTCGTCGCGGGTGCCCGCACGGTGAGCGAAGAGCTGAAGGCGGCGACCCCGCTGACGCTCTCCGTCGATCTCACGTCCCCGGACGGGCCCGATCGGCTCATCCGGCACGCGCTGGCCGAGCTGGGCGGGATCGACCTGCTGGTCAACAACGTCGGTGGCGGAGGCACCCGGCCGGGCGGGTTCCTCAGCGTCAGTGACGAAGAGTGGCAGCGAACGCTGGATCTGACGCTGTTCAGCACCATCCGGGCCACCAGGGCCGCGCTGCCGGGCATGCTCGAGCGGCGCGGGCAGGTGGTGAACATCGGCTCGGTGAACGCGCGCCTGCCCGGTGTCGCCGTGCTCGACTACTCGGCGGCGAAGGCCGCCCTGGTCAATCTCGGCAAGTCACTGGCCGAGGAGTTCGGCCCGCGCGGGGTCCGGATCAACACGATCTCGCCGGGGCCGGTGCGCACCGAGGTCTGGACGGCACCGGGTTCGGTCGGTGATCACCTCGCCGTCCAGGCCGGGGTACCGATCGACGAGCTCGTCGAACGGATGCCGGAGCTGATGGGCTCGTCCACCGGCCGGTTCACCGAGCCCGAGGAGATCGGCGCGCTGGTGGTGTTCCTCGCCTCCGGGAAGGCGCCGAACATCAGCGGCTCCGATCTCGTGATCGACGGAGGGATGGTGAAAACGGTCTAGGAATCCTTTGTGGACGAATCCGTAGCCGGTGGGGAGGGGGAAGTCGTGGACGCGTAGTCATGGGCGTAGGTCTTGGCGTCCAGCAGGTGCTTCAGGGTGAGTTCGCGTGCCGCCGCGGCGTCGGAACGGCGAATGGCGTCGAGGATCGCGCGGTGCTCCTCGACGGCCTTGCGGATCTGGCCGGGCAGCCGGAGTGCCGTGCGGCGTTCCTCGCCGACCAGGGAGAGGACGGAGCGGAGCAGATCGGCGACGTCGTCATTGCCCGCGTTCCCGGCGATGACGCGGTGGAATTCGGCGTCGGTGGCGATCACGCGGAGCATGTCACCGTCGGCGGCGGCCTGTTCCATCTCGGCGACGTTGTGCTCCAGCTTGCTCACGACGCGCGGGGTGTGCTGATGGGCGAGCCGCTCGGCGAGGGTCGGTTCGACCGTGGCGCGCAGGTCGAACAGCTTCTCGACGAGCTGCTCGTGCTCGGAGAACCAGCTGCGCAGCGGCCGGTCGCCCGAACTCTCCTGCTCCCGGACGTAGGTGCCCGATCCGGCGCGGATCTGGACGTAGCCGATGGAGTCGAGGACACGCAGCGCCTGCCGGAGCGAGCCGCGGCTGATGCCGAGCTGTTCGCACAGCACGCGCTCGGCGGGCAACCGGGAGCCGGGAGCGAGCTGCCCGGAGTCGATCATGGTGCGCAGATGATCGACGGTCGCGCTCCAGACCTGTTCCGAGCGCGCCTCGTGCACGCCGGGCTCACCGGGATCGACCACCGCACCATCCTGTCAGGTCGCGGGCGCGCACGGGATCGGACCGGCCCCTGCCCCCGGATCGGTCCGCCCGAAGCCGGAACCGGGACCACGCGGTCCTGGTTGAATCCGGACATGCCCGCGACCTTCAAGGACCTCGCGCTCGACGCCAACGACCACCAGCGGCTCGCGGACTGGTGGTGTGCCGCCCTGGGCTACGTCCGGCGGGACTCGCTCACCGGTGACACGCGCCCGCCGGACTGGCCCGTGCCGATCGTCGACCCGGCCGGGAAGGGGCCGCTCATCTGGATCAACCCGGTACCCGAACGCAAGACCGTGAAGAACCGCATGCATCTGGACGTCTTCGGCGACACCGCGGAGCTGGTCGCCGCCGGTGCGACGCTGATCAGGGCGCGGGACGGTGAAATCGCCTGGGACGTGGTCGCCGATCCGGAGGGAAACGAGTTCTGCGTGTTCGAGCGGACGCGCCACTCATGAGTGTCTGACCAGACACATCTCCATCGCGTCAGCCGATCACCGTGCTTAGGGTGCCGGACGTGAGCGTTTCATGACGTGGTGGCACGCGGTGATCATCTTGGTCGCGGGCGTCTGGGCGGGCACCATCAACACGGTCGTCGGGTCCGGAACGCTCGTGACGTTCCCTGTCCTGGTCGCGCTGGGATACCCGCCGGTGACGGCCACGACGTCGAACGCGATCGGCCTCGCACCGGGCACGGTCAGCGGAGCGATCGGTTATCGGCACGAACTCGTCGGCTACTGGCCGCAGGTCGTCCGGTTCGGCGTCGCGTCATTCCTCGGCGCGATAGGCGGGACGATCCTGCTGTTGTCGCTGCCGAAGGACGCGTTCGAGACGGTCGTGCCCATCCTGGTCGGGCTCGCCGTGGTGCTGGTGATCATCCAGCCGCGGGTGTCGAGGTGGGTCGCCAAACGGCGTGAGGCCAACGGCACCGAGCACAAGCCGGGGCCGCTGCTGCTGTTCCTGCTGTTCCTCATCGGCATCTACGGCGGCTACTTCACCGCCGCGCAGGGCGTGATGATGATGGCGGTCATGGGCATGCTGCTGTCCGAGCCGTTGCAACGGCTCAACGGCACCAAGAACGCTCTCGCCGCCGTCGTGAACATCGTCGCCGGCTTGATCTACGCCTTCACCGCGCCGATCAGCTGGCCGGTGGTCGGGCTGCTGGCCGTCGGGTCGACCATCGGCGGCCAGCTGGGCGCGAAGATCGGCCGCAAGCTGTCGCCGACGGTCCTGCGCGGGGTGATCGTCGTCGTCGGGATCGCTGCGGTGATCCAGCTCCTGGTCAAGTAGCGGAAGGTTCCCGGCGGCGTGGGAACACCGCCGGGATACAGCCGTGCGCTACCGGGCGAATTCGCGGGCGGCGTCGAGGAAGAGGTCGTTCTCCTCGGGTGTTCCGATGGTGACCCGGACACCGTCACCCGCGAACGGGCGCACGACCAGCTTCCGGTCCAGGAGGTGCTCGGCGAACGCCGTTGCACGCTCGCCCAGCGGCAGCCAGACGAAGTTCGCCTGCGTTTCCGGCACCTCGTAGCCCGCTTCGAGCAGCGCCGCGTGAACCCGGTCCCGTTCGCCGATGATGTCGCGGCAGCGCGCCATCAGCTCGTCGGCGGCGTCCAGCGACGCGAGCGCGGCGACTTGAGCGAGCATGTTGACCGAGAACGCGACGTACACCTGCCGCAGCGCGTCCGCGATCGGCTCCGGCGCCACCGCGTAGCCGATGCGCAGCCCCGCCAGGCCGTACGCCTTGGAGAAGGTGCGAAGCACCGTGACGTTGTCGCGGTTTCGTGTGAACTCGATCCCGTCCGGCACGTCGGCGTCGGTGACGAATTCGCGGTACGCCTCGTCGAGCACCACGAGGACGCGCTCGGGGACCGCGTCGAGGAACCGCTCCAGTTCCGCCCGCCGCAGCGCCGTCCCGGTCGGGTTGTTCGGATTGCAGACGAACATCAGCCGCGTCCTGGGCGTGATGGCGGCGAGCATCGCGTCCAGGTCCAGCGCGTGCCCGGACGTCACCGGCACCCGCACGCCGACCGCGTTCGCGACCTGGGTGACGATCGGGTACGCCTCGAACGAACGCCACCCGAAAATGACCTCGTCACCGGGCTCGCACACCGCCTGGACCAGTTGCTGGCACAGTGAAACCGAGCCACAGCCGACCGCGATCCGCTCGACCGGCACGGCCAGCTCCCCGGCCAGCCGGTCGCGCAGCGCCTGCGAGCCGGTGTCCGGGTAGCGGTTGATGCCCGTCGCCGCTTCGGCGAGCGCCTTGGCCACGCTGGGCAGCGCGCCACCGGGTACCTCGTTGCTCGCCAGCTTGATCGCGCCTTGGATCGTCCGGCCAGGGACGTACTTCGGCAACGATTCGAGATCGGCTCGCGGTGAGACGGTCGACATCTTCGGCGCTCCTCGGGTCGGGCGGGACAGCACCGTCACCGTATCTTTCCGGCCGCCGATCCCGCGAGAGTCTTATCGCCGGTTTGGTCATGGGTGGCCTGCCACAGTGTGTTTCCCTGTTCACCCGGAGGTGCTTGAGTGGCGACATGACCTCGATCAGCACGGTGGAACACCCGCGCTCGGACGGAAGCGCCCTGCGCCTGACCTTCGCCCAGCCCGTCGGCGCGATACGCGGTGGCTTGGTGGTGCTGCACGAGGCGGACGGCGTCGATGACGGTGTCCGGCTCCTGGTGCTGAGCCTTGCCGGCGAAGGCTGGCTCACCGTCACCCCGCATCTCGACGGCGACAACCTCACCCAGCAGGACCTGCTCGATGCCACCGACGCCACGCTCGCCTGGCTCAGTGACCGCGGGGTGCAAGCGGATCTCATCGGTGTCGTCGGCTTCGACCTCGGCGGGACCGCGGCACTCGTCGTCGCGTCCCATCGCAGACTGGGAGCGGCGGTGAGCGTCGGCGGCCAGCGCGTCGCGGAGCTGCCCGCGTTGATGGAAATCGCCGGACGGCTCACCAGCCCGTGGCTCGGCATGTACGGCGACGCGGGTGACGAGGCGGGCGGCGCCGAAGTCGAACAGCTGCGGGAGGCCGCCGCGTCGGCCGGTGTCGTCACCAACGTCGTCCACTATCCCGGTGCCAACCACCGTTTCGACGCCGATCCGTCCGCCGCAGCGGAAGCCTGGCAGCGCACGCTCGACTGGTTCGACGCGCATTTGCGCTGAGCGGAACGCACCACGGCGTCCGGTTTAGGGCCGTGGCCGAAGACCTGGTTGGGGCGGTTAGCGGGAGTTAACATCGCGGGGTGACACACACCGCAGACGCCCCTGAAGTGCTCTGGCGACCCGACCGGAGTCACGTGTCCGACACCAAGATCGAGGCCTTCCGCCAGTGGCTGCGCCGGGAACGGGGCGTCGAGGTGGACGACTACGCGTCGCTGTGGGAGTTCTCGGTGCGGCAGGTACCGGAGTTCTGGTCCGCCGTCACCGAGTTCCTCGGTGTGCGCTGGCATGAGCGGCCCCGAGAGGTCCTGTCCGGGGCGATGCCGTCGGCGAAGTGGTTCGACGGCGGCACGCTCAACTACGCCGAGCACGCGCTCAGCCCTGGCGTCGCGGGCGCGGCGAAAGGCGATGACGAGCTCGCGGTGATCTTCCACCGCGAGGACGGCGTAAGCGGGCAGCTGACCTACGGCGCGCTGCGGGCGAAGGTCGCCGCAGCCAGGGCGGCGCTGCGCGAACTCGGGGTCGGCAAGGGGGACAGGGTCGTCGCGCTCGCGCCGAACTGCCCGCAGACGCTGATCGCGTTCCTCGCCACCGCGAGCCTGGGCGCGATCTGGTCGTCTTGTTCCCCCGACTTCGGTGTCCGGGCGATCGCGGACCGGTTCACCCAGATCGAGCCCAAGGTCCTGATCGCGGTCAACGGCTATGTCTACAACGGACGGTCGTTCGACGTCAGGTCCACGGTGACGCAGCTACGCGAGCAGATCCCGGCACTCGCCGCCACCGTGCTCATCGACTACGCCGGCGAGGGCAGGCTCGACGGCGCGCTCGACTGGGACACGCTGCTCGCCGAACACGCCGGTGCGGAGCTGGAGTTCGAGCCGGTCGAATTCGCGCATCCCCTGTGGGTGCTCTATTCCTCCGGGACGACCGGCCTGCCCAAGGGCATCGTGCACGGCCACGGCGGGATCATCGTCGAGCATCTGAAGGCGATCGTCCTGCAGAGCGACCTCGGGCCGGGCGATCGCTTCTTCTGGTTCACCACCACCGGCTGGATGATGTGGAACTTCCTCATTTCCGGGCTGCTGGCGGGCTCCACCATCGTGCTGTTCGACGGCAGCCCCGGGTATCCGGACCTGAACGTGCTGTGGCACCTGGCCGAACAGCATCGTGTGACCTACTTCGGCACCTCCGCGCCGTTCGTCCAGAGCTGTCTCAAGGCCGGGATCCACCCGGCGAGCCGGTACGACCTGACCGCGCTGCGCGTGCTGGGCTCCACGGGCGCCCCGCTGAGCACCGAGGGGTTCCGCTGGATCGTCGACGAGGTCGGCAAGAGCGTGCAGATCTGCTCGGTGTCCGGTGGTACGGACCTGTGCGCGGCGTTCGTAGCCGGTGCGCCCGACGTCCCGGTGTGGCTTGGTGAGCTGTCGTGCCGGGCACTCGGCGCCGCGGTGTCGGCGTTCGACGAGGCGGGCAACGCCGTCGTCGAGGAGGTCGGCGAGCTGGTGATCAGCGAGCCGATGCCGTCGATGCCGGTGTTCTTCTGGAACGACCCGGACGGCTCGCGGCTGCGCGAAGCGTACTTCGGCATGTACCCCGGCTTGTGGCGGCACGGCGACTGGATCCGGATCACCGGCCGCGGTTCGGCGGTGATCTACGGCCGGAGTGATTCGACACTCAACCGTGGCGGGGTCCGCATGGGCACCGCGGAGTTCTATCGTGTGGTGGAGGGGTTCGACCAGGTCGCCGATTCGCTGGTCGTCGACACTTCGGCCGCCGGGAACGACGACGGGCAGCTGCTCTGCTTCCTCGTGCTCGCCCCGGGTGCCGAGCTGTCCGACGTCGAGCCGGCGTTGCGGAAGGAGCTGCGCGGCGCGCTCTCCCCGCGGCATGTACCCGATCGGTTCGTCGTGGTGGCTGAAGTCCCGCGCACGCTGAACGGTAAAAAGTGTGAGGTGCCGGTGAAGAAAATCCTCTCCGGCGTGGCCCCGGAGCGGGCCGTGAGCAAGGACGCGCTGGCGAATCCGGCGGCATTGGCGCCGTTCGTGGAGCTGGCCAAGGGGTAGACGGGGGAAGTATGGCGGTGCGCGCGGTGTTGCAGGCGTGGTGACGGGGACTCGCGCACACAACACCTGGCAGCTGGCGGGGACCACGTCGGTAGCGGTGATCACCTGGGTGACGCGCATCGTCGGGTTGCTGGCGATCGTGTCGGTGGTGATCCCGGCCGGACGGCGCAATCTGCGCGGCCACCTGGCCGAATGGCTGGAACTGCCGCAGGAGGCGACGGTCGGCGCGGCCACGGTCGCGCTGGTGTCCGGGGTGCTGCTGGTGATGCTGGCGGCCGGGCTGCGCCGCCGGAAGCGTCGCGCGTGGCAGCTCGCGGTCGCGGGGTCGGTGCTGCTGACCGCGGCGCACCTGGGGCTCAGGCACGTCATCGGCGCCGGGATCGTGTCGGTGATCCTGCTCACCGGGCTGCTCGCGACCCGCCGCTACTTCATCGCGAAGCCGGACCCGGTCGTCGGCCGATGGCGTGCCGTGCGGGTCTTCCTGCAGCTGAACATCGCCGGGTTCGTCATCAACCTGGTGCTGCTGTCGGTCGCCTCGCGCACTGTGCTGGAGCCGCTGTCCTTCGGCGACCGGGTCGAGCAGTCGCTGCTGGCGCTGTTCGGCGCGAGCGGGTCGGCGGAGTTCCACGCGATGTGGCTGGAGGACCTGTCCGCGGCCATCGGCCTGCTGTTCGGGATCGGCGCTCTTCTTCTCGCGGCCTACTTCCTGTTGCGTTCCGCCGAACCGGCGCCCCGGCTGACCGACGACGAGGTGCGGCGGCTGGCGGACCTGCTCGAGGCCCACGGCGAGCGTGATTCGCTGGGCTACTTCGCGCTGCGGCGGGACAAGTTCGTGGTGTTCTCGAAGTCCGGCAAGGCGGCCGTCACCTACCGCGTGATCGCCGGGGTCGCACTCTGCTCGGCCGACCCGCTGGGCGATCACGAGGCATGGCCGGGCGCGATCGAGGAGTACCTGGAGGTGTGCCGCAGGCACGCCTGGGTGCCCGCCGCGATGGGCGCGTCCGAGCTGGGAGCCACGGTATGGGCCCGGTTCGGCCTCGAGGTGCTCGAGATCGGCGACGAGGCCGTGGTCGACGTCGAGACCTTCACCCTCGACGGCCGGATCATGCGTGGCGTGCGGCAGGCGGCGTCGCGGACCAAACGGGCCGGGTACAAGGTGCTGGTCCGGCGCGCTGAGGACCTGCGCGAAGGCGAGCTGGCCGAACTGGAGGTGCTCGCCGCGAACTGGCGGGGCACGGACACCGAGCGCGGGTTCTCGATGGCGCTGGGACGGATGGGCGACCGCGGTTCGGTGCTGGTGACGGCCGAACAGGACGGCCGCGTCCGTGGCGTGCTGCAGTTCGTCCCGTGGGGCAAGCACGGGCTTTCGCTGGACGTCATGCGTCGCGACCGGACCGCTGACAACGGCGTCAACGAGCTGATGATCTCCGAACTGCTGCTCGCCGTCCGCGGCAGCGGCATCCGGAGCGTCTCGCTGAACTTCGCCGCGTTCCGGGCATTGATGGAGCAGGGACAGCGCATCGGGGCCGGTCCCGTCGCCCGGCTGTCCGCGAAGGTCATCCACTTCTTCTCGCGGTGGATCCAGATCGAAAGCCTTTACCGGTTCAACGCCAAGTTCCAGCCGCACTGGGTGCCCCGGTATCTCGTCTACCCCGCCGTCCGGGAACTGCCCAGGGTCGGCATCGCCGCGTTCGAGGCGGAAGGGCTCGGCGGGCGATCTCCGCGCCTGCTCAGGCTGTTGCGCCGGGCGTGAGGGGGGTGCTGTTGGAGGCCCTCGGAGGGGTGTGTAACCTATCTGAGCAGTGGTCACCGGGCCTGGGAGGCTTCGCCTAGTCTGGTCTATGGCGCCGCACTGCTAATGCGGTTGGGGGTAACCCCCCCTCCCGGGTTCAAATCCCGGAGCCTCCGCTGGTATCCGGTTCGCCGGATGCTAGATTGCACAACTGAACACGCGCCCGTAGCTCAGCTGGATAGAGCATCTGACTACGGATCAGAAGGTCAGGGGTTCGAATCCCTTCGGGCGCACGTCTGGTTGAGACAGTAAACGGGAAACCCGCCTGGTAACAGGCGGGTTTCTCTATTTCCGCCCCTTGGTGCGGGCCGTGGTGCTCGCCACAGCCGGTCCCGTTTGGACAGACCGCGTCGGCTCGCCTCGCCTCGCCCGGAAAGCGGACGGCGAGCCCGTGAAGTCACGAACTCGCCGTCCTCGCGTTCGCTCCGGTCACCAGGCCGGATCGAACCGCATGCCCTTGTCGTACCACTCGTCATCGCTCACCGGCCGGGCTTCGGCCTTCTCCGCGGCCGGGCGGCCCACGTTGTCCGAGCGATCCTTCAGGTACTCGTAGTGGCCTTCCTGCTTGACCCGCTGCGGCCGGTCGGTGCGGGGCGGCTCTTCGGCCGCCTGCATCGTGGGCTCGAACTGCAACCGCCACCGCAGCCGGTCGGTCAGATAACCCGCGTTGCCCAAGGGGCGCAGCAACTCGGCACTGCGTTCGGCCGACTGCCGTTGTGCCTTGGCGTAGGTGCGCATCACGAGGTCGGCGATCTCGGCCTCCGACATCCCGGTCACCGCGTCCGACAGCCGGAGCCGCGTCATGACCCCGTCCGTGTTGACCGACAGGGAGACCACACCGCCAGGCGACGTCACGTCCGCCGACAACGTGTTCAACGCGGTCACCATGGCCTCGCGCGCTTCCTCCAGGTGACGAGCAGCCTCCCGGCCGGCCTCACTCACGCACGGATCCCGCGGTGCCGCTGCCACCATTGCTGATCGTTCCGTCGGGCGCGATGTCGACGCCGGAGTCCCGGACCCGCTTCTCGGTCTGCCGTGACGTGTGGCCGGTTTCGAAGTTGCCCGGGTCGAAGTGGTCGCCGGGGCTGACGTCCGGTGGCGGCGGGATCTGCGGCAGGTCCCGCGATTCGATCCCGATGTGCTTGGCGAGGTCGTCGGCCGTGTCGCCCATTCCGGAGCGGATCTTGTCGACGTTGTCCATGAAGCTCGCGTAGATGTCCAGCACGTTGTCGCCGCTGACTTCGGCGCTGTTGGCGACGACCTGGCCGAGTGCTGCCCCCGCGACGTTCCCGGCGACCAAGGCGCCGTTCGCCGCCGTGAAGATGGCCCCGCCCGCCGCGGCTCCGGCGCCGCCGGTGGCGACGGCGAGCAGGCCGGTGACCGCGCCGGCGAAGGCGGCGGCCAGCACCTTGGACGCCGCTGCGTCGCTCTGCTGCGCCTTGTCCTTCTGGAACTTCTTCGCCGTTTCCTTGAAGGCCGAGCCGAGGTTGGACAGGTCCTGCCGGGCGGTCGCGATGGCTTCGCGCGCCGCCACCACGTCGCTCTCCAGCACGGTGATCTTGGTTTCCACGCGCGCGTAGGTTTCCGACAGGTCGTTGATGTAGGACTTGACGGCGTTGGCCGCTTCGCCCCGCCAGTACTCCATCCGCTTCTCGGCCTGATCCAGCTTCGTCTTGGAGTCCTCCTGGAGCGTCTTCCAGATCTTGTCGAACTGGTTGATCATCTCCTGCAGGCCTTTGGCCGACTCCCGGTCGATGTCCGCGTCGGAGAACTCGCGGTAGGCGCCGGCGACCTCGTTCCGCATCTTGTCCCAGTCGTACATCTTCATCGCCATGAAGTCCGAGTAGCGCAGGTACTCGATGGCGTCGAGGGCGTCGTTCGCACCGTCGAGCAGGTCGTCCGAGATGCCTTCGAGCAGCGCCGCCCGGTTGCCGTCCTCGCCCGACGTCGTCTCTGCGTCGAGCGCGCCGAAATAGCTGTCCACGTCCGTCACCCTCAGCTTTCGTCCAGCTGCGCGGCAGCCCGCTGCACCCGTGTTTTCGCGTCCTGGTCGGCCTTTTCGTACAGGTCGGCGACCGTCATGAGCGCGTGACTGGTGTCCAGAGTGGTCTCGTGGAGCCTCTTGATCAGGTCCTCGATCAGACGCAGATGATCGTTGTAGGCCTTCGCCACCGTCGGCATACCCAGCGTTCGTCCGAAGGCGTTGTAGGTGGGCAGCATGCCCGCGATGTCGAAGATCCCGCCCGCGCCGGACGAGGTGGGGACGTCGAGACCGGCCACACCCGCCGATGCCGCGGCCGCGGCGTCGGCGGCCGCTCCCAGGTCCTTGCTCGCGTCCCTGAGATCCTGCAGGTCCGTCTCGAATCCGATCATGGGCCACCTCGTCGTTCAGCCGGTTTTGCGTCCCGGCATCGTAAGCGTCGGTGGCTGCGCGAGATGGGCGGTTCGGGGACATCGACAGGACCGCTGTGGGTCAGATCACCGGCGTACTTCGTTGGTGGCGCTGGGGTCGTGCGCCCAAAGCGTCCACAGTGGACTTAGTAGGGCGGGTGACGCTATGCCGAGGCCAGCTTGCCGAAACGTGCCTGTGCTCCATCGGCCGCGTCGCCCCAGGCGAGTTCGGTGACGGCGGCGACCGCCGCCGGTATCGCCGCGGCTACTTCGGGGCTCAGGCCGATGCCGCCGGTTGTACGGGCCGGTTCGCAACCGATGATCAGGACCCGTCCGGCGTCGCCGCCGAGCAGGCGCAGCAGCCGGAACACGGCGTCGCGGTGCAACCCGTGCGCGTCGACGGCGGCGGACGAAGGGAGATCCTCGGAGGCGGCCTCGATCAGGGACAGTGATCCGGGCGGACGCCCGTGCGGGGTGGCGTCGAGCAGGATCGTGGTGTCGTAGTCGCCGAGCAGGTCGGCCAGGTGCGTGCCGCAGATTCCGTAGTCCGCGATCTGCACCCAGTTGGGCAGGTCCGCTCTGGCCAGTTCGCTGAGCACTTCCATGCCGAAGCCGTCGTCGCCCAGGAACATGTTGCCGATAGCCGCGACCAATACGCGTGGCCTCATCCCATCGCCTCCCGGTGGGTCTGTCCGGTGAACCGATGTCGTGCCGGTGGGATCCAGCATCACGGTAAGTCTGTGAACTGCGTCACACAATAGTCCTACCGGGGCTGTGCCGATCAATGGCGGTCACTGTCCGTCCGCGCGTTGTCCGCCCTGGTCAGCCAGGCCCTTGCCGCAGCGTCGGCGCCGCGTGCTTCCAGCAGGCGCGCCAGGCCGAGCATGCCCTGGACGTCACCGGATTCGGCCGCCGACTGGAACCACTTTTCGGCCCGCGCGGCATCACCGGCCGCCTCGGCGAGATACCCCAGGTGAGTCAGTGCGGGCACGCTGCCGTGCTCGGCCGCCTGCCGGTACCAGGCGGCGGCCTGCTGATCGTCACCGCGATGACGGGCGAGGACGCCCAGGTTCGTGAAGGCCACCGCGTCACCTTGTTCGGCGGCCTCGAGGTACCAGACCTCGGCTTCCCCGAGATCACCACGCCGGTGCAGCAGCAGGCCCAGCCGGACCATCGCCTGCCGGTCGCGGCCTTCGGCGCCGCGGCGGTACCAGTCCTCGGCCTCCTGTGGCCGCCCGACTCGTTCCGCCTGGTGGCCGAGCAGGCACGTCGCCGCCAGCTCCCCGCCCTCGAGCGCGCGGTGCCACCAGCGGATGGCCTGCGCTGCCCTGCCTTGTTCACGCAGGAGCACGCCCAGGTCCACCATCGCGCCGGTGTTTCCGGCTTCGGCTGCCTGCCGGCACCACTCGTCCGCTTCCGCGGGGCGACCGCGCGTGATGAGGAGATGTCCCAGCGCGGCCATGGCGTCGACGTCGCCGGCGTCGGCTGCTGAGCGCCACCAACGTTCAGCCGACTCGAACTCATGACGTCGCTCGTGGGCGCGCCCCAGATGCAGCATTCCGTGCGCGTCGCCGGCGACCGCGGCCTCGTGGTACCAGCGCTCGGCCTCGTCGTGGGCTCCGCGCTCGGCCAGCAGGTGGGCGAGCGCGGTCATCGAGACGCGGTCGCCGCCCGCCGCCGCCTTCCGGTACCAGGCCTCCGCCTCGGCGAGTTCACCCTGCTCCCGCAGCATCGCGGCCAGGCCGGCCATGGCCAGCACGTTGCCCCGCTCCGCGGCTTTGCGGTGCAGGTAGGTGTCGAAGCGCTTGTTCCACTTCCGGGGCCGATCGGGCATCGGCATCGCTCCCTCCGGGACCTGCTCGGTAGTCGGGGATTCGGAGCCGGACGTGACACCGGAGCGCTCGGTGGTCTCGGTCACGTTCGCGCCAGCTCGTCGTGTCGGCGCGGTTTCCGCGAATCGCGGCGGCATACTCGCCGGTCGCGGACCGTGAGTGAAAGGACCCGATGGTGGCGTCTCGGACCTGGAAGCCGTCGATGACCCAGCGGATCCTGCTGGTCGCCGCGGTGCTGGTGGCCGCACTGGTGGCGTTCTGGGTGGCAGGCCGCGGCGTCGGGGCCGAACCCTCGTCGTCTGCGCCTCCGCCAGCCAGTACGGGCGACGCGCGGAAGCAGCTGGCCGAACTCATCGTGGCGCAGCGCGGCACGATGGATGGTTACGACCGGAAGAAGTTCCCGCACTGGGACAACCAGGGCAATAGCTGCAACACCCGTGAGCTGGTGCTCAAGCGGGCAGGCAAGGACGTCAAGGCAGGCGCCGACTGCAACCCGACCGCGGGCACCTGGACCAGCGTCTACGACGGCGAGACCTGGACCAAACCCGGCGACCTCGACATCGACCACATGGTTCCGCTGGGCCAGGCGTGGGTCAGCGGCGCGAAGTCGTGGACGACCGAGAAGCGGGAGCAGTTCGCGAACGACCTGACCAGGCCCCAGCTGTTCGCGGTGACCAACAGCGTCAACCGGGAGAAGAGCGACAAAGCCCCGGACCAGTGGAAACCGCCGCTGGTGTCCTTCTGGTGCACCTACGCGACGGACTGGATCGTGGTGAAGCACTATTACGGCCTGACCGTCACGACCGGCGAGAAGACAGCGCTCGAGGACATGCTGCGCCGTTGCTGACCGGTCCCGCGGTGCGGCAGGGTGGGCCGCGGGTCTGGGGAAAGAGGGGATCGTCATGGCGACGTTCGTGCTGATTCACGGTGGCGGCAGCAGCGGCTGGGACTGGCATCTGGTCGCGGCGGAGCTGCGCCGCCGCGGACATGAGGTCGTGGCGCCGGACCTGCCGATCGAAGACCGGTCGGCCGGGCTGATCGACTTCACGAACGCCGTGCTGACAGCCCTCGGCGACCGCGTCGATCCGGTGGTCGTCGGCCATTCCTACGGCGGGATCACGGCGCCGCTGGTGTGCTCCAAGGTGTCCGCGCGGCTGCTCGTGTTCGTCGCGGCGATGATTCCGGCACCCGGGGAGAAGCCCGGCGACTGGTGGGGCAACACGGGGTTCGTGGGTCCCGAAGGTCTGAGCCAGGCCGAGACGTACTTCGGTGATGTGCCCGAGCCGCTCATCGCCGAGTGCCTGGCCCACGGCCGCTCGCAGGTCAGCGCCGAGGGGAACGAGCCGTGGCCGCTCGAGGCGTTGCCCGACGTGCCGGCCAAGGCGCTGCTGTGCCGGGACGACCGGTTCTTTCCGCCGGAGTTCCTGCGCCGCGTCACCCGTGAGCGGCTCGGGGTCGAACCCGATGAGATCGACGGTTCCCACATGGTGCTGCTCAGTCGTCCGAAGGAACTCGTGGACCGGTTGGAGAGCTACCTCGCGGGTTGATCCCGCGCGGGCGGCGGCTGGGGCGTCCAGCGGTTGATGCCCTGGGTCGAACCGCGAACGCCCCGTAGCCCTCGCGTTACCAGCGATCCAGGTGCAGTGACTTCGACAGCGGCTCCCGTGCGGCAGGCTTGAAGGAGTCGCCGGTGTAGAACGCGGTCGGGATGAGCGCGGCCTGGTGGACGTTCGACGGGAGATCGAGGATCTCCGCGGCCTCCTTCTCATAGGTCAGGTGCAGCGTGGTCCAAGCCGTACCGAGGCCGAGCGAGCGCGCGGCGAGCATGTAGCTCCACACCGCGGGCAGCAGAGACGCCCACAGCGGCGCCTGGTTCCCCGCCGGCAGTTCACCCTCGCTCGCCTCGATACAGGGCACCAGCAGCACCGGGACCTCGCCCATCCGCTCCGCGAGGTACTCGGCGCTGTCGCCGACCCGCTGCTGCACCTTCGCGCGTTCGGGGTCGTCCGCGTACTGCTTGCCGGCGAACTGCTTGGACGACCGGTACTTCTCGAAGCCTCGCCGGTACAACTCGCCCAGCGCGGCTCGCTGGGCCGTGTCGGTCACGACCAGCCAGTGCCAGCGCTGGATGTTGCCGCCTGCCGGGGCCTGGAGCGCGGCGGTCAGCGCCTGCTCGATCAGCTCGAGCGGGACCGGGCGCTCGAGGTCGAGCCGCTTCCGCACGGTGCGGGTGGTCGTCAAAAGCTCTTCAGGGGTCATGCCGTCATCATGCCGATCACCGGGCCGCTGTCCGCGATGCGGACGGCGAGGCGCGGTCGCGGTTCTCGGCAGGCCAGGACCGCGGATCTAGGATCGTGGGAATGGGCGAAACCCTGAGCTCGATGGGGCTGGGAACGCGGCTACGGCACGTGCTGGAGCTGCTCGACGGCGACGTCGCGAAGTTTCTCGTCGACCTCGGGCTGACCGACTACCGGCCGCGATACAGCCCCGTCGTGCGTGCGTTGGTCGCGCACGGCGCACTGCCCATCCGAGACCTGGCTCGCGAAACAGGGGTCACCCACTCCGCGGCGAGTCAGACAGTGGCACAGATGAACCGCGCCGGCCTGGTCACGCTCGCTTCCGGTGCCGACGCTCGCCAGCGCATCGTGTCGCTCACCGACAAGGCCAGGGACCTGGTGCCGATCCTGAACGCCGAATGGGCGGCAACCAGCGAAGCGGCTGCGCAGCTCGACGCCGAACTGCCTTTCTCACTGGGGGAGATGATCACCGCGATCGTCGACGCGCTGGAGCGCAAGTCGTTCCGCGAGAGGATCGGGGAAACCGAACAGGCGAAGTCCCTGCTTCGGGAGGTACGGGCTTCGGGTCGTCAAGGACCGTGAAGCGGAAGCAGGAACACGGCCCAGACGATCTTCCCGCCGGGGCAGCGCTCATACCCCCAGTCTTCGGCGAGAGCGTGGACCAGCTGGAGCCCCCGGCTGCGTGCCACCTTCGGAGACGGCTCCTTCAACCGCGGTACCTCGGTGCCGGAGTCGAACACCCGCAGCGTCAGCCGCTCCCCGGTGCACTGCAGCTCGAGCCGATCCGGCTGCTCGCCGTGCTCGAAGGCGTTGGTCACCAGCTCGGAGGTCGCGAGCAGGACGTCGTCCATCGATTGGCCGTGGACACCCAGGCCTGTCAGCACGTCACGGACGGCGTGCCGGGCGATGGCCGGGGCGGTCACATCTGCCGGGAGGCGAAGCGACACGGCGGCGGTCGAGACGGGCCCGGCAGAGGGCAGCCGAGACGTCGTCATCGTTCCCACACCTCCCAGCGGGTCTCGTGCTCGCCCGCCAAGTACCCATCGCGAGCGGCGTTCAATCAGATGTCGTCGGTGATATCCGTTTCGTTCAGCCGTGAGCGGAGCTTCTTCAGTGTGGCCGCCAGTAGCCGGGAAACCTGCATCTGAGACACCCCGACACGGCGGGCGATATCCGATTGGCTCATTCCCGACCCGAAGCGCAGTGCGACGATTTTGCGCTCCCGCTCGGCCAGGCCGTCCAGCAGGGGGCGTAAAGCCTCCCTGAGCTCCGCTTGGCCGAGGTTGGCGTCAGGGGCGCCGAAGCGGGTGTGGGCCGAGTTTTCCAGCAGGTTGTCCAGTGAAGCGCCATACCGCCCCTGGCCTGCCCGCAAACCCTCGTAGACGTCCTCCATCGACACGCCGAGGTGCGTGGCGATCTCACTGGGGCGCGGCGCTCGCGACAACTGGATCGTGAGTTCCTCCCGGGCAGCGGAGATGCTCGCGCTCAGCTCCTTCAGCCGCCGGGGGACACGGACCGACCAGCTGTTGTCGCGGAAGTGGTGACGAAGCTCACCGGAGATCGTCGGTACCGCGAACGCCAGGAAGTCGGTGCCCTGGGCCGGGTCGAAGCGATCCACGGCGTGGATCAGCCCGATCGTCGCGATCTGGACGAGGTCGTCCATCGCCTCGTCTCGATTGCGGAACTTGCGGGCCAGGTTCCGCGCGAGTTCGAGGTGGGCGCGGACCAGGCGGTCACGGATCGCCTCACGCTCCGGATCCTCCGCCGGCAACTCGGCCAGTTTGGCGAACAGTGGCGTGACGTCGAGTTCGTTCTGCTCGACCGGGTCCGTCACGGTCGGGCCGCCGCACTCTCCCGGACCAGCCTGACGCTGGAACGATATCCACCTTCGGCAGGCGTGACAGACCGGTGCGCTGAGGTCGCGAGTGCGGTGAGCAGCTGCCAGGACAGGCCATTGTCCTCGCCCTGTTCGGGTGATTCCGACAATACCGAGACAGTCACTTCGATGCGCCCGTCCGACCAGGAGAACACACAGGTGAGCCGGCCGTCGTTGGCGGCGGGCAGCAGCAGCGAACAGGCCTCGTCGACGGCCATCCGGAGGTCCTCCACCGCGTCGAGGTCGAAGTCCTGGCGCATCGCGATGTCGGCCACCACGGTCCGCAGCGTAGGGACGACGTGCGGGATCGCGGCGGTACGCACCTCGATGACCTGGGCGTTTTCGTGGTCGAGCGGGGCGTAGTCGTCCTCCACGTGTCTTCCTCTCTCCGGCTCGCGCTGGCGGCAGCAGATGTCCGGGGATGCCCCGGACACCGAATGCCCGTGCTCTGAGCAAACCAAACCCGCGTTTGATTCGGAGCACCGGCGGGCATGTACCGGTCGAGGAGTTGATCCTGGGAAAGGCGGGGACGACATGGCTGACGTGAGCCGGCTGCCCAACGTGGTCGCGGAAGAGTGGGAGTGGCAGCTGCGCGGTTCCTGCCGGGGGGCGGACAGCAGCCTCTTCTTTCATACCGACAACGAGCGCGGATCGGCACGCGAACGGCGGGAATCACGTGCCAAGGCGATCTGTCACACCTGCCCCGTGCTGGCGCAGTGCCGGGAGCACGCGATGACCGTGCAGGAGCCGTACGGGATCTGGGGCGGTCTCGGCGAGATCGAACGGCGGGAACTCTTCCTGCGTGAACGCAGGGCAAAGCGGAAGGCTTTGAGTGCTCGCTGACGACCGCTGAACAACCGTTCAACCGATCGCCGTGGCGCCGTTGTGCCCGAAAAGTATGGCGGGCCTCGTCGGGGCGGTCGCCTTCTGAGTTAGGGTTGGGTCTCCAGTTGTCTGGGACCGTGACACGGTTGCCGCTTGAGACCACAGGCGCGTACCGGCGCAGTATCGGCGCCTGACGAGGAGAAACTGCATGCCCGCAGCCGAGCAGAACGCCACCCCGCCCGGGTTCGGTATCACCCTGGACACCGGAGCGTCCGAGCCTCGGGTGGTGGTCACCGGCGAACTCGATCTGCTGACCAGCCCGCAACTGCAGGAGGCATTGGCGGGACTGATCGCGGAGAAGCGCTCGCGACGCGTGGTGGCCGATCTGACCGGGGTGACCTTCTTCGATTCCTCCGCGCTGAACGTGGTGCTGCACGCACAACGCCAAGCTGGTGAGCAGGACGTCGCGCTGGAAGTCGTGCCGAGTCCCGCCGTCAGCCGCGTGATCGAACTCACCGGTGTCGCGGACCATCTGAGCGTGTCGGAGGAACCACCCGCCTGATCCCCCGATACGGTCTGGCGACCGATCGGCACGCGGGATTCCTGGGGGCAGCACGATGATGGGGCGCACGCATGCCCTGACCGGTTGGTGCGCGGGGCT
The DNA here is from genome assembly GCF_042739895.1 of Amycolatopsis sp. NPDC059021. NCBI lineage: Bacteria > Bacillati > Actinomycetota > Actinomycetes > Pseudonocardiales > Pseudonocardiaceae > Amycolatopsis > Amycolatopsis sp. NPDC059021. The sequence continues at coordinate 38,317 of NZ_JBHYIQ010000026.1, read as the reverse complement.
GGCGCTCGCGCCCGCGGTAGGTGCCGGTTCATTGCACCAGGCCGTGGTTTTCGGTGCCACCACAGCCGGTTTCGCCCTGCTGCCCGACCTCGACCATCCCGGAGCGAAGGCGTCGCGCCTGCTGGGATGGCTTACGGGACTGATCTCGTGGCTGCTTCGCCGCGTCTCGGCCGCGACGTACGCCCTGACGAAGGGCCCGCGGGACGAGAACGTGACAGGAAAGCATCGCCATCTTTCGCACACGGTTCTCTTCGCGGCCGGGCTCGGGGCGGCGACCGCGGCGGGAACCTCCGCCGGTGGGCCTTGGGCGGTCTTCGGAGTGGTGGTCCTGGGATTGCTGCTCGCGGAGGGTGCGCTCGGAGACTGGCTGCTGCCGGTGAGCGGGGCGGCCGTCGCCTGGTGGGTCTGGACCGCTCCGCCCGACCACACCGCACAGCTGCAGGAGATCTCGGGTTGGCTGGGCTTCGCGGTGGCGGCAGGGTGCATCACCCATTGCCTGGGAGACGCACTCACCGAGTCGGGTTGTCCGTTCCTCTTCCCGATCCCGATCGCAGGGGAGACCTGGTACGAGATCCGGCCGCCACGCCCGTTGCGTTTCCGGACCGGCAAGAAGGTCGAGAAACGCCTGATCTTCCCGGTGTTCGTGGTCCTCGCGGTGCTGTTGGTGCCGGGGGTGTGGGGCCAGGCGAGCGACACCTTGCACCGGCTGTTCAGTCCGTCGGCGACCCAGACAGCGACGCCCTGAACGCGGCGGTCCGGTCGATCGCGGCGGCGGTGTCGGTGTAGTCCCGGGAATGCACGATGTGGCCGTCGCGAGTGGTCAGGACCATCACGTAAGACGAAATGAAGGTCGAACCGTCCGACAGGACTTCGTTGTGCAGGTCGAACTCCGCGACGATGACCGTGGGATCGGTGGTTTCGTGCACCACCACGTTCTCGGCCTTGGTCAGCCGGCGCGCCTCGCCTACGGCTTTGAACCTGGCGCGCAGCTCTTCACGGCCACGGGTCACCCGCGGGACCCCGGGGATGGTGAACGGCAGCTCGATCACGACGTCCTCCGCGTAGAGATCCGCCACGTCGTCCCAGCGGTTCTCCACGGAAGCGGTGAGAAACTTGTCGAACACCTGATGCGCGTCGCTGCGTGGCTTTGCTCCCGACCCCATCACCTCTGCCGCCCCGGCGTAGTTCGGGTAGTCGCGGTAGTGGGTGATCTGGCCGTCCGCCACCGTCAGGACGCCGACCGACGACGGGAAGCGATACGGCGTCCCATCATCCGCAGAACGTCCCTCGGCGATGAGTTCGACGACAAAGCCGGAGTCGGTGAGGTGTGTGGTGACCTGTACTTTTGCCAGGCCCAGCTGGCGAGCGCGGACACCGCCGGCGGTCAGAGTCGTCATGATGGCGTCTCGGCCTTCGATTCGCTGTGGCATGCCGACCGGGTTGAACGGGAACTCGTAGACGGCATCTTCCGCGAACAGTTCGGCCATCGGGGAGGCATCGATCGATTCCATGCCCTGACGGACAAGCTGAGCGATTTCGGACACGGTTCGGGTCATCGGAAATTCTCCAGGGAAGCAGAGTGTTAAATCGGAACGGTGCACCCGCTTCCGACGATACGGAACGCCCGTTCCGGTTGTCAACGAGACCAGGAGGCCTCGATGGAAAAACCTGTTCTGCGTGCCGACGCGCGGCGGAACCGTGCTCGCGTCCTGGCGGCCGCGGAAGAGGCGTTCGGCGCGGAAGGCCTCGCTGTCCCACTCGACGAGATCGCGCGTCTCGCTGGCGTCGGAGCGGGCACTGTGTACCGGCATTTCCCCAGCAAGGAAGCTCTCTTCCAGGCTGTTGTCCTGGAGCGCATCGATCAGTTCGCGCAGGAGGCCAAGGCCTTGCTGACCGCGGATGATCCAGGCGAGGTGTTCTTCGACTACTTCCAGCGCGTCATCCGCCAGGCTTCGTTGAACCGCGCCATTTGCGAGGCACTGGCCGAGTCGGGCGGGGGGGGGGGCGGGGAAAAACACGCCGCCGCCCCCACACCCCCCGCCGCCCCCCCCCACGAGCGGGGGGGCGCCAGCCCGCGCGGGGGGGGGGAGCGGGGGGGTTTTATTTACAAAATTCCCCGGGCCAAACCCGCCTGGTTTGTTTCACCGGGCAATTTGGGGGGCCCGGGGCGGGGGGGGGGGGCCGGGGATAAAACGCGGGGCCCGGCAACGACTTCCGCGCCGCTCTCGACGCCTTGCTCGGGCGGGCGCAGACAGCGGGGGCTGTGCGTACCGACATCGGCGGTGACGATCTGCGGGCGCTCATCGTCGGATGCCTTGCCGTGGAGCGCTATTCGCCGGACAGCCGCCGCTTGCTGCGCGTCGTCATCGATGGTCTGCGGACCACGGCAGCTGAAGCCTGATCGAGATCCCGGCCGGTCTTGGACCGCTGGCGGGTCCGTCGCAGCTCGGCAATTCCGCCGGTAGTCCTGTCCCTCAAGACGTCGACGACGCCGTACCGACGCTAGGCGTGGCGAGGGGCCGGATGTCCAGTTGGCTCCTACTCGGGATCTGTTGTGGTCTTTGAGACAGCTGGTTTTGTTTCAGCTTCCGCAGAGGACAATCACTCGGGTTGTCGCGCGACCGTGCTGCCCAGCTCGTTGGTCGTCTCGACGACGATCCTGCACCGAGGACCACCGCGTTCGGACCAAGTCGTCCAACCGCTTGGCTGGATGCAACCCGCGGGCACTTCAGGTCCGTCTGCTCGGCATGTGGAAGCTTGTCGGACCGGTCTTTGTCGTGGCAATCGCCGTCGGCTGTGGTCACCCAGCCGGTTCGGGCGCCGCGCCGGCGTGTCCGGATATAGGGGCCCCGGCCGGAATCAGCTTGGACGTCTCGGAAGGCGCGGCACCTGGGATCGCGCGAGCTACCGTCGAAACCTGTTGGCCGGGACAATGCGTTACGAGGCAGGTCGAGTTGGCTCACTCGACCGGGCCGGTTCAGTCGACCTGCGGAGGCAACGACCCGGCCAGCGTCTGCTCGGCTCAGGTCGGGCCGGTAGGTGGCCGCCACGGATTTGCTGATGTGCCGGGGCTTCCCGCACAGCAGGTTCGTGTCACTGTGACATTCGACGACGGCAAACCTCAAATACTTGAAGTCACGCCCGTGGCACTTCGCCCAGGAGGACCCGCGTGCGGCGCGGTCGGTCCGCAAGCACAGCTAGCCGTCGATGCGGATCACAAAGTGCATTCGCGCTGAGGTAGTCGTCGGAAGGTCACGCTGCGACTTGGACCTCGTGTGCAGTGTTGTAGAGAGGCCGCTGGTTCGGATCCAGCCAACGAGGCGGAATGAATGCGACGCGGCCATCGATCAAGCGGACCTCCCAGTCCGTGTGGTGCAGTTCGCGTTCGTGTTCCTCGCATACGAGCGCGAGGTTGACCATGTCGGTGGAGCCGCCGTCCAGCCAATGGAGGATGAAATGGGGGCGGCACCACTTAGCCGGGCGGCGACATCCAGGTCGAGTACATCCCTTGTCACGTAAGGCTAACGCCGCACGTTGAGCCGTCGTAACCAGTCGTGTGCTCCGGCCGAGATCGAGTACCTCGGCGTCAGAACCCAACACCGCGGGTACGACCTTCACGTCACCGCAGCAAATCCGGCGAAGCTGGGTGGCGGTTGCGTGTCCGACGCCGTGAGCGAACGTCGCGCCGGCTCGTTTTTCCAGCTCCGCCAACGGAATGGTTACCGACACGGTGTGCTCGCTCCGTGTCTGGTCCGACTCGGTGACGCGTACCGCGAGTGCGAGAGCCTCAGCGATGGCATCGCCCTCCCGTTCGGACTGGCTGCGTTCGTCGGCGCGTCCGAATTCATCTCGTGGCTTTGGCTCGGCCAGTTGCTGGAAGAGCAGTTCGAGGCGTGCGGCGGTCTCGCGGTCAAACATGCCGTTGAATTTCATGCGGCCGTCCAGCAACCGATGTGAACAAAACGCTCGACGCGGACGTGCGAGTTCGGTCTCGGTATCTTCCGCGGGTTGGCTGTCGACGGACCAATAGCCAGCCAGGTCATGCCCGGCTTTGCGGACGATCGTCGGCGTCGACTGTTCCGCCAGTTCTACCAAGGTTGATACGGCTTCGGCCAGATCGCTGTCGGCGATCCTCGCCGGCGCTTTCGACAGGACGTAGTGGATCGCCCGGACATGAGCCGCCGATATTCGGCCCTGCGCAAGGGCATTCTCCACCGATTCCTGTGGTCTTCTGGCAAGACGTACACGTGTTCTGGCTTCATCCACCGAAACGCGGGCGACCGTCGTCAGCAGCGCGGTGGTACTTCGATAGCCCTTGGCGGCGGCCAGTTTTCGATTGTCCGCTTCGCGAACCAGGGCAAGATTGTTCGCGAACTCGCGTGACATAGTGGATTCGGAGGCGGTCAGCGCAGCTGCGAGCTCGTCGTTGCTGAGCTCGCTCAAGGAGAGGGAAGAGGTAGTGGACACGTCCCGAACGTACGGCGGCCCCAACCCTGGGAGCGATTACACGATCGGGTGAGGTGGCGCGAAAAAGTCAAGACCATGTGCGCTGAGCTGGGGATGTCGGCGAACAGGGTGACCAATTTCTTCCGCTCGCGATTTGTCAAGTTTGTAGTCATCGGTGAAAAGCTGCTACTTCTGAAGGTGAGGCAAGGTCGTTGCCGGAGACGCGTCCGCAGGGCAGGATGCCTCTCCGGCGGCAACCTTTCTGTCAGCCGACGTCGCGGCGGCGCCAGCCTGTGAGCCCGGCTCCGAGCGCGACCGCGGCGATCGCCAGCAGCCACAACATCGGCGCGACGGTGAAGGTCTGACCAGGCAGTTTCGGTGGGTGTTGGAAGGGCGAGATGTCAAGCACCACCTGGGGCAGGTTCACGACCGGCCCCAGCAGGCTGATCAGCAGCGCTATGCCGCCGACAGCCCATGCGGCGGTGGAGAATTTCGGGAGTAGACCGAAGAGCGACACTGCAAGTGCGGCGATGACCCACGTGGCGGGAACCTGCACGAGAACCGCGAGCAGCATGTCGCTGACCGATCCGCCGACATTCCCACTACGGAAGCCGTTCGACAAACCGATCATCAGGCCGGAGGCGAGGAGCAGTAACACGGTGCCCAAGAATGCGAAGAGCAGATGGCTTGCGGCCCAACGTAATCTGCTGACCTTTGTGGCGAGAAGCGGTTCTACGCGGTTCAGGGTCTCCTCGCTCCGCATCCTGAGGGCTGCCTGCACCCCATAAAGCGACACGATCATCCCGAAGATGCCGGCCATAGCAGCGAGGAATGCGTTCACGAGAGCCGAGGAACCACCCAACCGCTCGAAGATCGCGCGAGTCTGTTCGGTTTGACCGACCAGATCACCGATTCCGCTGGCGATCGAGCCGAAAACAGCACCGCCGACCGCCATGCCGATCGCCCAGCCGAGCAACGGGCCTCGATGCAGTCGCCAGGCGAGAGCCAGAGGCGTGTGCAGGGAGGCCGCGGCTGTCGCCGGCCCGGGACGTGGCGGCAGCATCCCGACCCCGAGGTCGCGCCGGGGCAACAGCAAATATCCCGCAGCGCCCGCCACCAAGGTGGTGGCGATAGGCAACGTCAGTACCCACCACCGTTCGCCGGCAAACGGGCGCAACTGCTGTGTCCAGCCGATCGGCGAAAGCCAGGACAGCCATCGGGCGTCGGTGGTCGAGTCGCCCGCGGCGCGCAGCAGGAACGAGATTCCGACCGCGGCCGTACCAATGCCGTTCGCGGTCCGTGAGTACTCCGCCAATTGTGCGGCAATCGAAGCCACAGCCGTGAATACCAGGCCCGCTAACGCGGTCGCGGCACCGAACGCGATGGAACCGCCTGCGGGGAGCTTCGCGCCTGCCAGGCTGATGGCCTGGACAAGTCCGATCAAGATGCTCGCGCCACCTGAAACGAGAGCAGCGGCCGTGAGCGCCGCGTAGCGGCCGACGACAGCCGACGCGAGGAGTTCCGCCCGGCCACTGTCTTCCTCCGCCCGGGTGTGCCGGGTGACTGTGAAAACGGCCATGAGCCCGATAAGGACGGACAGAAAACCTGCCATGCGCCAGGTGATGAATCCACCCGCGGTCGACAGGTCGAAGGCCGGCCCGTAGAGGAGGGCGAACGAGGGATTGGTGCTGGCGCTCGCTGACAGAGCGGCTCGCGATGCCGCCGTCGGATAGAACTGCTCGTAGGTACTGACAGTGCTGGCGGGCACGATGCTCAGGAGAACGATCCAGATCGGCAGGATGATGCGATCTCGTCGCAGTGCGAGGCGAGTGAGCTGCCAGGTGCCGACCAGCGCGCGGGCCGGTGTGGCGGTCGCGCGGGCGGGGCGATCCAAAGTGGCGGTCATTTCGCGCTCGTTTCCGCCGTGTAGTGACGCAGGAACAACTCTTCGAGCGTGGGCGGCTGGCTCACGAGACTGCGAACGCCGACCTGCGTGAGGTGCCGCAGCGCGTCATCGAGAGAGCGGGTCTCCACGTCGAAGCGGACGCGATTGCCCTCCACCCTGAGGTCGTGCACGTTCTCCAGGTTCGCCAGGCCATTCGGTGGCCCGGCGAGCTCCGCGGTGATGGACGTGCGAGTCAGATGCCGGAGGTCGGCGAGTGTGCCGGACTCGACGGTGCGGCCGTTGCGGATGATGCTCACCTTGTCGCAAAGCGCCTCGACCTCGGCGAGGATGTGACTGGACAGCAGGACCGTTCGTCCTTGCTCGCGTTCCTCCTGGATCGCGTACTGGAAGGTGGCTTCCATCAGCGGATCGAGGCCCGAGGTCGGCTCGTCGAGAATCAGCAGGTCGACTCGTGACGCCAAGGCGGCCACGATCGCGACCTTCTGCCGGTTGCCCTTCGAATAGGTACGCCCCTTCTTCTTGGGATCCAGGTCGAAGCGTTCGATGAGTTCCTCGCGACGTTTCTGGTCGAGGCCGCCGCGGAGTCGGCCCAGGAGGTCGATGACCTCGCCCCCGGAGAGGTTGGGCCAGAGGTTGACGTCTCCAGGGACGTAGGCGAGCCGGCGGTGCAGGGCGGCGGCGTCCTTCCACGGGTCGCCGTCAAGCAGCCGGACGTCGCCGGAGTCTGCGTGGAGCAGACCGAGCAGGACCCGGACAGTGGTCGACTTCCCTGCGCCGTTCGGGCCGAGGAAGCCGTGCACCTCCCCGGCGGGTACCTGCAGATCGAGGCCGTCGAGGGCCTTCGTCCGGCCGAACGACTTGTGCAGGCCGGAGATCGATATGGCGTTTCCCATGGTCAAGAAGCTACACTTGATTCACGAAGTTGTGAAGTTAAGAAAATGTCTGGATCAGGTGATCTGTGGGGGAGGGTACGAGAGGATGGGGCGATGACGACGCCTGACACCAAGCGAGACGAAGACGCCGTCCGCCGCTACGTCGAGAAGATGGGCCTGACGCTCGCGCAGATCGGTATGCAGCGCATGCCGGCTCGGGTCTTCGCCGCCCTGATGACGACTGACGAGGGCAGGCTGACCGCAGCCGACCTCGCTGAGCGGTTGTCCGTGAGCCCAGCCGCCATCTCGGGTGCGGTCCGCTATCTGGAGCAGGTCGGCCTCGTGGGGAAGGAGCGGGAGCCGGGCGAGCGCCGCGACCACTACCGCCTCTACGACGACCTCTGGTACGCCACCTTTCTCAAACGAGACCGGTTGATCCTGATGTGGCGAGACGCCGCGGAGGAGGGGATCGACGCACTCGGCGCGGACACTCCGGCAGGGAAACGACTGGTCGAGATGCGCGACTTCCTGACGTTCATCACCCGGGAGCTCACCGAGATGTTCGACCGCTGGCACCGCGAACGAGGTGCCGAGCCGAGCTAGCCGAACCGGACGTGCGGGCCGAAGGCCGGGGAGCGGCCCAGGTCGCCGGCCTGTTCGTGGTCGGCGTCTAGGGTCTGCTCATGTCGGCTGTCCGAACTCTTGCCACGATCTCGCTTGCGCCGGTGCTGGTTGCGCAAGCTGTCCGGGTTCGACGCTCGACACCCCGGCTTCCCGGAGCGGTGGGACCGGTTCGCGGGCTTGTGCGAGGTTCGGGCGCTCCCCTCAGGCTTGCTGTAGTCGGGGAATCGACCGTCGATGGCGTGGGCGCGGGCAGTCACGAAGAAGCGTTGACGGGGCAGCTTGCTCGTGTGCTCGCCGGCAGTGGCCGTGCCGTGGCCTGGCAGGCAGTGGGCCGGACGGGGGCGAACGCTCGCGTCGCCCGCGACGAGCTGGTGCCGTTGGTCCGGCCTGCCGACGTGGTGGTGGTCGCGCTCGGGGTCAACGACACGATCGAGCTGCACTCGGCTGCTCGCTACCGGCGAGACCTGCTGGGGGTGGTCGTCGCGCTGCGTCGGAGGCTCGGAGCCATCCCCATTGTGCTGGCCGGGGTGCCGCCGATGGGGAGCTTTCCCGCGTTGCCCGTGCCGTTGAGGAATGTCCTCGCGAAACGGTCCGGCGCCTTGGACGCCGCTGCCGCCGAGCTGGCTGCCTTACCCGCGGTCGAGTACGCGCCGATGTTGTCGGATCTTCTCGACCCCACGGCCTTCGCTGACGACCGGTTTCACCCTGGCCCAGCTGGCTATCGCCGGTGGGCAGAACACCTCGGTGAGGTGACAGTGCGTGTTCTTGAGGTGACGGGCTGGGCGGTACGAGGCTGACCGTGTCACCCACCTGACGCAGATTTCGGGTTTTCTTCAAAAAAGTCTCCGCTGCGTGTATCTAGCGGGCCCTTCGTTGCGTCCTAATGGGCGTGAGGGAAGGAGGGGCCCAATGCCCACCGACAAGAACTCCGAGGAGAACCCGGTCCCGGTGACCGTGCCGCCCGTCTCGACCGACCCGAAGACCGGCGGAGGCGGAGGCGGATCGCAGACCAACGGCACGTACGACCCGCACACGCCGCCGAGCAACTGAGGTACCACTGAACTGAACAAGACCGGCGTCGTCCGGTAGCCGAGGGGGCTGCCGGACACGCCTGGTCGGGTGTGCCTTCGGGGGAGGGGACGCCCGGCGGGATCTGCGGGGGAGTGGATCCGAGGAGGAAGTACCGGCCGGTGCGGGACCACACCACCCGCGCCGGCCGGTGCCTCGCAGCAACCGGCGTTGGGCCGAAAGACGGATAAGTAAGCGATCGATGTATCCCAGAGCCAGCAGCACGCTCCTTCCCCCAGAAGGACACGACATACGGCCAGCGCCGACCCGAAGACACTTCCGAAGTGGGGCAGCTACGGTGACGGACGTGCGAACAGCAGAAGTAGACCCGCCATGGGAAGGTTTGACCGGCGCTGAGCTGCACGCGGCGTGTATGCACGCGGCGCGCGCTGGGGACCGCCAGGCGATGAACAAGCTGGTCGAAGAGCTGACCCCGCTCGTTTGGCACGTTGCCCGGGCGAATGGGCTGGACCGTGTGGTCGCCGAAGATGTCGTCCAGACGGTGTGGCTCGCGTTGTTCAGCCAATTGGACAAGCTGCGCGATCCGAGGGCGCTGGCGGCGTGGCTGATCACCACGACCCGGCGTGAGGCGACCCATCCGTACGGCCGCCGTGCTCAGCCTGTGCCGCTGAGCGACGAACTGGCCGAATCCATGCCCAGTACTCAGCCGGCACCCGAGGACGAAGCTGTTCGAGCCGACCGCGATCGGCGGGTTTGGCGCGCCTTCGTCCGGTTGCCACACCGTTGCCAGGAGCTGCTCCGGCTGACGGTGCTGGCCGGGCGAGCCGAGTACCAGCTGGTCGCGGAGGCGATGCGAATGCCACGCGGCAGTGTTGGACCGACCAGGGGACGTTGCCTCGACTCGATGCGCGATCTGCTCGCCAGTGAAGGGGGAAGCCGATGAACGACATCGGTGCGGCGGAGGGGAAGGCCTTTCCGGATGACGAGATGTTGCTCGCCGACATCGACCGTTTCCTGGATGAACTGGACCCGCCACCGGACGATCTGGTGCAGCGGGTCCAGTTCGCGCTCGCCCTGGAAGATCTCGATGTCGAGGTTGCCCGCTGGGAGCGGATGGACGCCCATGCCGGAGTGCGCGGCAGCGGTACCGGGACGATCACGTTCACCGTCAGCGACCTGACCGTGATGATCAATCTCACCAAGATCGGCAAGCGACACCGAATCGACGGGTGGCTGGTCCCGGCCGGGCAATACGCGGTCGAGGTCAGAGTCGCCGAACACGGAACCACGTCGACGACCGCGGACGAGGGTGGCCGGTTCGTCCTGGAAGACGTACCACAAGGCACGACACAGATCCTGGTGCATTTGGGCGACGTGTCATGCCGCCGAACGGTCGTAACGCCGACGGTAGTTCTCTAAAACCCGGACGGGCGTTACGCCCCTGATTGGGGTGTGCTCCCATTGGGCGCGTGTCAGTGTCGCTTCTTTCCGCCGAAAAGGCCGTCGTAGCAGCGGCTGATCTCCATCGTCGCGCGATGGCGGTCGCCTCCGACATGCGTCCTGGACCAGCGGCACGGCTTCTGAACAAGGCATTGTCCCGGTTGGTGCGAGTCGACCAGGCTGGTCCCGAGCACCTCGAGCTCCAGGCTCGGATCCTGATCAGCCTGGCATCTGCCGATGCCGAGGTCATTTCGACCGAGGCCGGGCTAGCTCATCTGGAGACAGCCGAGCAGGTGCGGTCGCGGTTGCCGCCGGGACAACCGCGCAGTGTCTTACGACTGACGGTGAAGCTGCAACGTGCGCTCGTCCTCATGCGCGCCGGACGGTGGGAAGAGTCGCTCGCTCTTTTCGCGGCGATCTTCCCCGCGCTGGAAGCCGAAGTCGATGACAATGGGTTCCTGCTGACGCGCAATCTGCTCAACAGGTCCATGGTCCACGTCCAGATGAATAATCCCGAGGCCGCTTTCGCCGACCTCCGACGTGCGCTCAAGCTTGCTGTCGAAAACCGCCACACCCTGTTGGAAGCCAAGGTGAGACAGGGGCTGGGCGACTCCGCGCAGCTGGCAGGCGACGTGCCACAGGCCCTGCATCACTACGAGCAGGCGGCGCGGATCTTTGCCGCGGCCGGGCCGGGGTCACTTCCGTTCATCCGACTCGATCAGGCTCGGGCATTGCTGAGTGCTGGGTTGAGCGAAGAGGCTGCCCGTCACCTCGACGAAGCACTGCCTCAGTTGCGTAGCGCGGGGTCGATCCAGCAGGTCGCTGAGGCCGAGGTTGCCCGGGCGGCCGCGGCGATTCTGGAGCACGACTACTCGCTGGCCCGGAAGTTCGCGTCAGCCGCGCGGCGGAGGTTTCTGCGCCGTGGCAACGCGCGGTGGGCCGAGATCGCCGCGCTGACCCGGCTGCGTGCGGACGCTTCGGAGATTCTGGCGGCGGAACGGTCGAAGCCAGGGACGCGGCTACCGGCCGAGTTCGCCGGGCTCGCGGAGCGGCTGAACGAGCTGGGCATGCGCGACGAGGCGGCAGCGGCGAGGTTGTTCGCTGTCAGGCTCTACTTGAGGCGTCAACAGGTCGACGTCGCCGAACGGCTGCTGGCGCAGGTCCCGAAACCCCGGCAGACCACGCCGATCGATCACCGGATGCTGTTGCGGTTGTGCCGTGCCGAGCTGGCGGTGGCGACCGAGCGCCCTCTCTCGGCACTCGCGCAGGCACGGGCCGGGCTGCGTGAGCTGGGGGCGATCAGGGATCGGATGGGCGGACTCGATCTGGTCTGTGGCACCGCCGTCCACGGTCAGGAGCTGGGCAAGCTCGCCCTGCAGCTCGTGCTGCGACGGGCGCGTCGCAACGCTCCGGGCGCCAAGCGGATGTTCGCCTGGTTGGAGCGCACGCGCGCCCAGGTCTATCGCTACGAGCCGCTGCCGGTGATCGAGGACCCGGTGCTGGCCAAGCACATCACCGAGATGCGGCATGTGCAGCGCACGATTCAGCGCAACCGGCTGGAGGGCGAGCCGGTCAAGGCACTCGAACAGCGGTACGCGACGTTGCAGCAGGAAGCGAGCAGGCTCGGCTGGTACACGAGCCAGTGGGGTAAACCCCGGCCGGTGTGCACGCCGGACGAGGTGGTCGAGCAGCTGGGCGAGCGAGTACTGGTCAGTCTTGTCGGCTACAACGGCCAGCTGTATTCGCTGGTCGTCGACCGCGGCACCTTCCGCCTGCTGAAGCTCGGCCCGCTTGCCGAGATCATCGAGACGGCGAAGCAGCTGCACGCCGACCTGGACGCGCTGGCGCCGGATCACCTGCCCACACCGTTGGCGGAGACCGTCGCGGCGTCAGCACGGCGCCGCGCTGACAAGCTGGATGGCTTGATCTCCGCGTCACTCGCGAAGACGCTGGGTGATCGTGAGCTGGTGATCGTCCCGATCGGACAGCTGTACGCATTGCCGTGGGGCGCTTTGCCGTCGCTGCGCGGGCATCCCGTCACGATCGCTCCCTCGGCCACGGCGTGGGTGAGCGCGAGCAAGCGGTCGACCCAGGGGCCCGTGCTGCTGGCCGGCGGTCCCGGGGTGCCGGGTTCGGTGGGTGAAGTGCGCAAACTCCGGGACGTCTATCCGGCCGCGCGGTTGGTCGACGGGGCGAACGCGACCAGCGAGACCGTGCTCGCGGCGCTCGAGGGAACAGGGATGGCTCATCTGGTCGCGCATGGCGCCCACGAGCCGGCGAACGCGTTGTTCTCCAGGCTCGAACTCGTCGACGGTCCGCTCTTCGCCCACGAGACGACCCGGCTGGCGCGCCCGCCGGAACGCGTCGTGCTCGCGGCGTGTGAACTCGCGATGAGCCATATCCGGCCTGGTGAGGAGGCGCTGGGGTTCGCGGGGACGCTCTTGGCCAGCGGCAGCCGTACGGTGATCGGCGCGGTCGCGAGGGTCGGTGACCGCGCGGCCGCCGACGCGATGGCCGACCTGCACCGGCGGCTGGCCTCCGGCACCTCTCCCGCCCTGGCGCTCGCCGAGGCCACGGCGGTGGACCCGCTGCGCCGCCCGTTCCTGTGCCTCGGCGCGGGCTGAGCGAAGAGCTCAGCCGAGGAAGTCGGCGAGCGGGACGGGCGTGAGACCGTCCTTTTTGGCCTGTTCGAGGAAGGCGTTGTAGTCCTCTTTGAACGTTTTGCGGAAGTGCATCAGCACGATGTCGCCGGGCTTGAGCTGGGTGCCCGCCTGGAACTGGACGTGTCCGTCGTTGACCGACGCCGACCACAGGACCGCGACCCGCATGCCGCAGGTCGCCGCCGCGCGCAACGTGTTGTCGTCATAGTTCCCGAACGGCGGCCGGAACAGCGACGGCCGAACGCCGAGGCCCTTCTGGAAGTCGTCGGCGTTGTCGCAGATCTCCTTGCGCTGGAACTCGAACGGCTTGCCACGCAGGTTCGGGTGGTCGACCGTGTGATCGCCGAGATTCGCGCCCGAGGCGTCGAGGATGCCCTTGAAATACGCCTCATGTCCCTTGACGTACTTCTGGTTCAGGAACAGCACCGGGTGGGTGCCCGAACTCTGGATCAGCCGCTGCGCGTCGGGATCCTTGACCGCACCGTCGTCCATGGTGATGAACACGTAGGGCTTGTCGGTGGTGATCCGGCGAACTACCGGGACGGCGCCGTTGGTCACCGGCGGGGCCTTCTGCTGAACGGTGCCGAACGGGTAAGGCGCGGTGAACGCGGGAGCGGGTGCGGCGGCGGGAGCCTGGTTGTGCTCGCTCGGTTGAGGCGTGGGCGCCGGAGCTGGCGGTGGGGTCGAACAAGCGGTCAGAGCCAGCACGACGGTGGCCAGCGCGGCCGCCACTCGCCAGTGCGCCCCCAAACGTGCCCCAAAACTCACTGTCTGTCCCCATTCTTCCGGTACATCTCCCGGATCTGCGATCCGTCCCCCGGAAGGAGGACGCCACTGAGGGGGCAAACGTTGCAGTTGGTCAGCGAGTGTGTCGGGCGGCACCCAGGTCAGGGACGGTTTTCGGCCGCCTTGACCAGTTGGGCGGAAAGGAACCGGATCGCGCCGCGTACCGCGGTCAACAGCGCCGGACCCGTGCCGGGGAGTGGCTCGGTGAAGGAGCCCGTCCAGCGCAGATGCGTGCCGCCGTCTTCGCTCGGGGTGAAGAAGACCTCGGCGCGGTAGTCCTTGACCGGCGCCATGCCGGCGAAGGTGTAGACGTGCCGGCGGTCGGGTTCGTACTCGAGCGTCTCTTCCCGGAGCAGCACCGGCCACAAGCCGAGTTCGCGGACCGCGCCGACCCCGTCCGGCTCGGGATCCCCGCGACGAGCCCAGCGGGACTGGGGGACGAGCGGCCGCGCCCACTCCGACCACAGGGATCCGTCGGTTTCCAGCTTGAACAATGTGGACGGCGGAGCGGTGCTCGTCCGGTTGACCTCGAAGGAAAACGTCCGAGCTGCCATGGCGACCTCCCGCGGTGGGTTTCGCGGACATCACAACACGGGATCCGGCCGATGCCCAGTAGGTCAAGATGAGGTCGTGACCACACCGCGCCGGGATTTCGCCGCACCGCACTGGCTGGTTCAGCTTCTGCGCAGCTCGAGTGTCCCGGTGCCGTGGAACATGGTGGCCCGCGCCGTGATCGCGCTGGCCGTGCCGATCGGCGTGGGCTACGCGGTGGGTGACATCGCCGTCGGTGCCTACCTTTCGTCCGGCGCGTTGCCCGCGGTGTTGTCCGAATCGGCCGGTCCGTACCGGTACCGCGCGCGACGTCTCGGCGGTGCGACGCTGGCGGCGATCGCGGGGCACCTGGTCGGGCTGGTGACCGGCGCGAACCCCGCGCTGGCGATTCCCGCGGTGGTGCTGGTCGCGGCGTTCTCCGCGCTGATCAGCGCGGCCGGGAGCAACGCTTCCGTCGCCGGCCTGATGATGTTCGTGTTCTGCGTGCTCGGCACCGGCCAGCAGGCGACCGGAGCGCAGATCGGCTTGGACCTCGGTTACTTCTGCGCGGGTGCGGCGTGGAGCCTCGTCGTCGCGCTGGCCAGCTGGACGTTCCGTGCGACCAGCTCGGAACGCAATGGCGTCGCGCAGGTCTACATCGAACTGGCCGCGATGTTGTCGGCTGCCGACGAAGCGACGTCGAGGATGGCGCGGCACCAGCTCACCACGGCGATGAGCACCGCCTACGACCGGCTGCTCACGGCGCGGTCCTGGTTGTCCGGTCGCGATGCCACCTACCGGAAACTGCTCAATCTGCTCTCGGCGAGCACACCCGCGGTAGAAGCATCGGTCGCCATGGTCAACGCCGGGCAGCGTGCGCCGAGGGAGGTCATCGACTATTTCACCGTCGCGGCGGCTTCCGTGCTGACTGTGCAGCCGCTGCCCGCGCCGCCGGTGCCACCGGAAGCCGAGGACGTCGACGCGGTGCTCGGGGCCTTGTACGCCGGGCTGGAGCGCATCGGCAAGGGGGACGACCGGGCGCGGCGCGAACCCGTGCCATGGCACCGGCGGGTGCGGGAGTGGGTGGGTTCGCTCACGGCGGGGCCGTTGACCTGGATCGCGGCGTTACGGCTGACCATGTGCGTCGCGATCGCCGAGGTCGTCGCGCTGCTCGTCCCGTTCGAGCGGTCGTACTGGATCCCGCTGACCGTGGGGATCGTGCTCAAGCCCGACTTCGGTTCTGTCTTCGGCCGTGCCGTGCTGCGTGGCATCGGCACGGTGGCCGGTGTCGGCATCGGAGCCGTGGTACTGGCGCTGGGGGCGCACGGCTGGGTGCTGGTGGCGCTGATCGCGGTGTTCGCGGGCGGGGTCGCGGTCGGCAAGGTCCGCAACTACGGGATCCAGAGCGCCTTCGTCACCCCGCTGATCATTCTGCAGATGGACTTGGCGAACAAAGGCGACTGGTCGGTGGCGTTGACCCGGCTCGTGGACACCGTGCTCGGATGCGTCATCGTGCTGGTTTTCGGCTACTTGCTCTGGCCGGGCAGCCGGCGGCCTCAGGTCGGCGGACGGCTCGCCGCCGCGCTCGACACGGTGGCCACCTACGTCGGGCCCGCGTTGATGCTCACCCCATCGGGTGAAGCGCGGCTGGCTCGTTCGCGTGCCCGGCGCAGCGCCTACCGGGCGCTGGCGGACGTGCGCACGGCGTTCCAGCAAACCATCGTGGAGCCGTCGGCGAACGGGCGGCAGGCGCTGGCGTGGTGGCCGGTGATCGCGGCGCTCGAGCGGGTCGCCGACGCGGTCACCGAGGTCGGGGTGACCATCGGGAGGGGCGCGCCGGAGCCTGATCAGAGCGATGTCGACCTGATCACGGCCGCGCTCGCTGAGCTGGCGGCGGCGGTGCGGGAACAGCGTGAGCCGGAGTCGGTGCCGCTGCCTGAGGGCACCCAGCTCTCCGGGGTCGTGGATCAGCTCGGCTCGGCGTTCGACGCGGTGCGCGGGCCGGATCTCGTGGAGCGGACGCCGCTGCGCCTGGTCCGCAGGTTCCTGCCTTACCACAGGCGGACCTGAGCGAAGTGTTGTTGGATGGAAGTGCCTGGAAATCCCGGACCGTCACAGACGGATCGGAAGGGAGCCCTCGATGGTCAACTTCGACGAACTGAAGAACAAGGCGCAGGACGCGCTCAAGGAGCACGGCGACAAGATCGAACAGGGCTTGGACAAGGCGGGCGAGTTCGCGAAGTCCAAGTTCTCCGGGCAGGCTGACAAGATCGACGGCGGGGTCGAGAAAGCCAAGGACTTCCTCGGCAAGTTCGGTGGTGACAAACCCGACGAGCAGCCGCCCGGCGGGCAGCAGCAGCCGCCTGCCGGCCAGTAGTTTTCTCGCGCTTCGCCTCCGCGCCGGAGAGGCTCGGCGGCGAAGCGCTCGCTAGCTCACTTCGCCGAGTGCGACGCCGTCTTCGATGCCGGTGATGCGCCCGCCGCGCTCGCCGAGCGCCACCAGGCCGTCACGGGCGTCGGGGGCGGTGAGGCTGATCCGGACACCGGCTCGTTCGACTTCGCGGCTGGCCGCAAGCGCTTGCGCCCCCTCGTACCCGGCATTGATCGTGACCGCGAGACCGCCGGTCGAGGCCAGCGAGCCACGGGCGGCGCCGAGCCTGCCGAGCGCCTCGTCGACGATCGGGAGCAGTGCTTCGCGGTTCCCTTCGGTCATCGCCTTGACCAGGGCCGGGCTCGACCCGGCGACGCGGGTGCCGTCGGTGTAGGAACCCGCGGCCAGCGACATCGCCAAGGGGCCGCCCTGGGCGCCGATGGTGGCCAGGATCGCGGCGAACAGATGCGGCAGGTGGGAGATCCGGGCGACCGCCTCGTCGTGCGACTCGGCGTGCAGTGGCACCACGTGCGCGCCGAGGTCCAGGACCAGCTGCGCCACCTCGGCCCAGGCGTCCAGGTCGGTGTCCTCTTCGACACCGACCACCCACGCCGCGCCGTCGAACAGCGTGGCGTTGCCTGCCAGCCAGCCGGACTCCGCCGTGCCCGCCATCGGATGCCCCCCGACGTAGCGGGTGTAGGGCGTCCGGCGACGCACGGCGTCGAGGACCGGCGCCTTGACGCTGACCACGTCGGTGAGCAGGCAGTGCGCGGCGTGCTGGGCGACCTGGCGGAGCGTGTCCTCGATCGCGGTCAGCGGAACGGCGAGCACGACCAGCGCGTCTCGCTCCGCTGCTCGGTGCAGTGCTGCCTCGATGTCGGTCGTGACGTCGTAACCGGCTCTGCTGGCGGCGTCGGCGTCCACTTCGGACACCGCCGCTCCCCACGAAGTCCGTCCGGTCCTGGCCGCCGCGCGGAGCAGCGACCCACCGATCAGCCCGAGTCCGATCACGCATACGTCTCGCACGCGTTCAATCCTGCCAGTGCACGCAACACACGTGACAGCACATGAACGCAACGTCACGACGGTGGTACACGACTAGAGCTTCGCGGCGAGGCGGGTGCCCTGGTCGATCGCGCGTTTCGCGTCGAGTTCCGCCGCGACGTCGGCGCCACCGATCAGGTGGACCGCCAGGCCGGCCGCGCGGAGGTCGTCGGCCAGATCCCGCACCGGCTCCTGGCCCGCGCACACCACGACGGTGTCGACCTCCAGCGTGCGTGGTTTCCCGTCGACCGTGATGTGCAGGCCGGCGTCGTCGATGCGCTCGTAGGTGACTCCCGAGACCTGCTCGACGCGCTTCGCGCGCAAAGCGGCCCGGTGCACCCAGCCCGACGTCTTGCCGAGACCCGCGCCGATCGCGGACTGTTTTCGTTGCAGTAGGTAGACCTGGCGCGGTGCGGGCTCCGGCCGGGGTTTGGCCAGGCCACCCGCGGCGCGTTCCGGATCCGTGACGCCCCATTCGGCCATCCAGGCGTCGAGGTCGAGTGCCGGGGAGTCCGTGTGGGTGAGGAACTCGCTGACGTCCACGCCGATCCCGCCTGCCCCGATCACGGCGACCCGGTCGCCGACCGGCTTGCCGTGTTTGACGACGTCCACATAGGACAACACTTTCGGGTGATCGATGCCGGGGAGCGACGGCACCCGGGGAACTACGCCGGTGGCCAGGACCACCTCGTCGAATCCGCTGTCCCGCAGGTCCGCCGCGGTGGCCCGGGTGCCGAGGTGCACTTTCACCCCGGTGACCTCCAGGCGCCGCGCGTAGTACCGGATCGTCTCGGCGAACTCCTCCTTGCCGGGGATCTTCCGCGCGATCGCGAACTGGCCGCCGATGGCGTCGTCGGCCTCGAACAGCTCGACCGCGTGTCCCCGTTCGCCCAGTGCGGTCGCGGCGGCGAGCCCGGCGGGACCGGCGCCGACGACCGCGACGTGCTTGGTCGTGCGGGCGGGCAGCAGCTTCAGCGTCGTTTCGTGTCCGGCACGTGGGTTGACCATGCAGGACACGAGCTTGCGCTTGAAGGCGTGGTCGAGACAGGCCTGGTTGCAGGCGATGCAGGTGTTGATCTCGTCCTCGCGGCCGCTCTCGGCCTTGCGGATCCATTCGGGATCGGCGAGGAACGGCCGGGCCATCGACACCAGGTCGGCGTCGCCGTTCTCGAGCGCCTCCTCGGCGACCTGGGGCATGTTGATCCGGTTCGAGGTCACGACCGGGATGCCGACGTGTGGTTTCAGTTTGCCGCTGACCCAGGTGAACGCGGCGCGCGGCACCGAGGTCACGATCGTCGGCACCCTGGCCTCGTGCCAGCCGATGCCGGTGTTGATGATCGTCGCGCCCGCGGCCTCGACCTCCTTCGCGAGCGCGACGACGTCTTCCCAGCGCTGTCCGCCTTCGACCAGGTCGAGCATCGAGAGCCGGTAGATGATGACGAAGTCCGGCCCGACCTTTTCCCGGGTGCGGCGCACGATCTCGACCGCGAAGCGACGCCGGTTCTCGGCGCTGCCGCCCCACTTGTCGGTGCGCTTGTTGGTCCGTTCGGCGAGGAACTGGTTGATCAGGTAGCCCTCGGAGCCCATGATCTCGACGCCGTCGTACCCGGCTTCGCGGGCGAGGGCGGCGCAGTCGGCGAAGGCGCGGATCTGGCGGAGCACGCCGTACCCGGTCAGGGCGCGGGGCCGGAACGGGTTGATCGGTGCCTTGATGCTCGACGCGGACACGCTCAACGGGTTGTAGGAGTAGCGACCCGCGTGCAGGATCTGCAGCGCGATCTTGCCGCCGGCCTCGTGCACCGGCGCGGTCAGCTGCCGATGGGCCTTGGCTTCGGCCGGGGTGGACAGCTTCGAGGCGAACGGCAGCAGCCAACCGGTGCGGTTGGGCGCGAAGCCGCCGGTCACGATCAGGCCGACGCCGCCGCGGGCCCGCTCGGCGTAGTACTCGGCGAGCTGGGGGAAGTGCGCGGCCCGGTCTTCGAGGCCGGTGTGCATCGACCCCATGATCACCCGGTTCCGCAGGGTGGTGAAGCCGAGATCGAGCGGGGCGAGCAGGTTCGGGTACTGGCTCATGATGCGCCCTTCGTGTGGTGGCCGGCGTCGCGATGCAGGGCTTGGAGGACCTCGGTGAACCACTCGACCTGGCCTTCTTCCACACGGATCCCGCCACGCAGTACGAGGTACTGGTGCAGGGACCTGCCGTGCAGCGCGGCGGGGTCGGGGAAGTCGCGTTTCTCGATCTGGCGGTAGACGTCGAGCCGCTCGGCGTGGGTGTCGCGGTGGCGGGTCAGCTCGGCCGCGACCGCGGCGAGGTCGCCGAACGAGGCGCCGCGGATCTTGACCGCGAGTTCCTGGGTGCCGGCCGACGGGTCGGGCTCGGCCAGCCAGCGGGCCAGTTCGGCGTGTCCGGCGGCGCTGACCGTGTACACCTTCTTGTCCGGCCGCCCGGATTGCTCGACCAGGTCGACAGCGACCCGGCCGGCTTCTTCCATGCGTTTGAGCACGCGGTAGATCTGCTGGTGGGTGGCGCTCCAGAACAACCCGATCGAACGCTCGAAGCGGCGCGCGAGCTCGTAGCCCGAGCCCGAGCGCTCGGACAGGGAGACCAGGATCGCGTGCTCCAGCGCCATTGTCCCAGCATGATATGCAACTGAGTGCAGTGCAACGGGACGCACATCACTGTTCCCGGTCGACCTGGTCGAGCGATCGAAGACAAAACGGGTCGACGGGACGCGGCGACCGGCCAGGATGGAGGGATGCACCCTGTACTGGAGCTGATCGCCGAACGGATGGCGACGGGTAGCGTGCCGGGGAAACGGGCGGATTCGCGGCGGCTCGCGGTCGCGATCGAGGGCGGCAGCAGCCGGGGTACCTATTCGAGCGGGATGGTGCTCGCACTGGACGAACTGGGCCTGGTGCCCGCGTTCGACGCCGTCTACGGCTCCTCGGCCGGCGCGCTCAACGGGGCCTGGCTGCTCTGCGGCCGGTCCGCGACGGGTGTGCGGACCTGGTGGAACCCCGAGGTGATGCGCCGGATCATCAATCCGCTGCACACGTTGCGCGGGCGGGCCGTGATCGATCTCGAGTACCTGGTGCACCAGGTCTACTCGGTGCTGGAGCCGATGGACTTCCCGGCGATCCTGGCCAACCCGGTGACCTTCCACCCGCTCGCCACCGACGCGGACACCGGCGAGTCCACCGATCTGCACCCGTTCCTCACCGACGTCGACGCCGTGAAAATCGCGCTGGCCGCTTCGTCGGCGATGCCGGTGCTGGCTGGCCCGCCCATCGCGCTGGGCGGGCGCAGGTTCGTCGATGCGGGCGTGGCGGAGCCACTGCCCTTTCGCACAGCTCTCGCGCAGGGGGCGACCGACGTCCTCGTACTGCGGACACGGCGTGCCGACGAGCCGCCGCTGCCGCCGCCACGGGTCCAGGACGTCGTCGTACCGCGGTTCTTGCGACGCCACGCGCCGGGAGCGATCGACGCGTGGCGTGATCAGTACCGCCGGGACCTGGAGGACGAGCGGATGCTGGCTACCGACGAGCGCCTGCTCACGGTGCGGCCACCGGTCGGAGCTCCGGACGTGGTCGCGCTGGAGCGTGATCCGGCGGTGCTGCGCCGCGCCGTCGAGTTGGGGCGGGACGCGGTGCACACGGTGTTGGAGGGGCTGCGCGAGGCGTCGTGAGGCTTAGGCGTGGGCGACGCGGTTGGCACGTGACTGCACGACCAGCCGTTGCGCGCCGAGCGACATCGCTACGTACAGCAGCAGCGACGCGCTGCCCACGCCCTTCGCGGTCGCCGCGCCGTCGATGAGGAAGTCCAGGCCGATGTGGACGCCGATCGCAGCGAGCCAGAGCCCCATCGTCAGCCAGGTGCCCTGCCGCCACAGCTGGCCCTCGCTCCGCCAGAGCCGGACGGTGTAGGCACGGATCACCCCGAAGGCCGTCGCGACCAGGAGGCTGACCACCAGCAGCAGCACGATCCCGGTCGAGGGTGCCGCGCTGACCTTGAGGAACACGCCCAGCTGGACCAGGCCGAGCGCGAGCAGGATCAGCAGGACGATCGGCTTGCGGTCCTCGCGGACCAGGCGCTTCTGCACCTGGCGCGACAGCAGCCAGGCCAGCACGACCAGGCCGATCACGATGTTGGTCGTGTTGTCCACGGGCTTCCCCTTCGCAGCGTCTGTCGATCACTACGGTGCCCGTCCGCGGCGGCCAGGGCGTCCACCCCGGGATTGAGCCCGGGTGGATGTGCCGGCCGCGAGGTGGTCTCAGAGAGCGGGTTTGCGCGCGATGCCGCCGATTACCCGGGACTCCGACGGCGCGTGCGCGAACACGGTCTTCTTGTCGGGGTGGAACGCCGGGGCGTAGACGAGGCCGGGATCCAGCATCGGCCAGCCGCCGAAGAAGCGTTCGAACTCGGTCATCGTGCGCAGGAAACCGGGGTTGGTCGTCGTCTCGTAGTACTCCAGCAGATCGATCAGCGCCTGCCGCTCGTCTTCGTTCGCCGGATTCTCGTTGGTCATCTGCGAGAGGACCAGGAGCGAACCGGGGGCCAGCTGGTCGCGATAGAACGCGAGCAGGGCATCGGGGTCCTGCTCGTCCTTGACGAAGTGCATGACGGCGTTGATCACCAGCGCTACCGGCCGGCGCACATCGATGATGTCGGACGCGTGGACTCGCTCCCACAGGTCTTCCGGCTGGAAGAAGTCCGCGGCGATCGCGTGGTGGCGCTCGGGGTCGGCGGTGTCCGCCAGCAGCAGGGTCGAGTGGGCGAGCGCGATCGGCTCGTTGTCGATGTAGAGCACGTGGGTGTCGCGTTCGGGCCGAGCCTCGTCGGCTACTTCGTGCACGTTGCCCGCCGTCGGCAGGCCCGAGCCGATGTCGACGAACTGCTGGATCCCCGCTTCGGCGCAGACGCGGATCGCGCGGCCGAGGAACTGGCGGCTGGTGAGACAATAGTCACCGATCAGGGGAACGCGCTCCCGCACCTTCTCGGCGAAGACCCGGTCGATCGCGTAGTGGGTGTCCCCGCCGATGAAGTAGTCGTACACCCTGGCCGCGGACGGCCGGTCCAAACTGCCCTCGACGGCACGGAGCGCGTCGTCGTGATCGATCATGGATGAACCCTTCGCCGCCGCGTGTTCACCCATGTTAGCGACCACCGATACGACGGGTCGGCGGATCGCACGCTAGGCCATCCGTGTGACTCGGGACACGATTTCGCAACGGAAATGGTCACTGGGGCGTGATATAGAGGCGTGGCCTGTGTCGTCCAGGCGCGCAGGAGGCTCGCCGGAAGGACACGCGTTCGATGCATTTGAGCAGCATCAGGCTGGACTCACCGGTCAATCTGATCGTGGTGGTCGTCCTGACGGTGCTCGCGATCATCGCGGTTCCGTGGTTCTGGGACCGGTGGCGTCGCAAGCGGCTCGGCCGGAGTGCGACCATCCTGCTCGCGGTGGTCCTCGTCGTGCTGAGTACCGCCATGGGCGGAAACATGATCGGCGGGTTCTTCCCGACGGTCGGTGCGCTGACTGGCACGGGCGCTTACTCCGCGCAGGGGACCAACGCCGAGGCGGCGCACAACGGTGAAGACCTGGAGAAGCTGAGGGACACCGGCGCGACGCGTGCACGCGAAGGCAAGGGCACAGTCGTGCACATGAAGGTCACCGGCCGGCGTACCGGGGTCACCCGCGATGTGACGGTGTATCTGCCGCCGCAGTATTTCGACGGGAACTACAAGGGGTTGAAGTTCCCCGCGATCGAGTGGATCCCGAATTACCCGTCCGGGCCCGAAGTAGTGGTGGGCCCGTATCAGCTGCCTGATCAGCTCGACGCCGCGATCGCGAAGCGTGCGTTGCCGCCGACGGTGGTGATCATCCCGGATCCCTCGGGAACGCCGAGGGTCGGACGGGACACCGAGTGCGTCGATGAGGTCGACGGGACCGCGAACGACACGTTCCTCACCGCGGATCTGCGGGAGTGGGGGATTCAGAAGCTGGGGCTCAATCCCGAGCGTCGTGCGTGGTCGATCGCGGGCTGGTCCTCCGGTGGTTACTGCGCGATGAACCTGGTCACGCGGCATCCGCAGTGGTACGGGCAGGCGGCCAGTGTGAGCGGCTACGACAAGGCGCAGGTGGACGCCGAGACGAAGAACCTGTTCAAGGGCCGCAAGGACATCGACGACGCGAACAACGTGCGGGTCAATGTCCGGCTGCATCCCTCGCCGGTGGAGCTTCTGGCGATCGCGGGGGAGAAGGAGAGCTACGAGAGCTTCGCCATCGACCAGATCAAGGCCGCCGCACAGTCGCCCATCGGGTTCTTCTGGTGGAAGATCCCGGACGCCGGGCACAACATGAACACCTTCAAATCGCAGATCCCCGACCTGCTCGCGTGGATCGGTGCGCGGACCGTCGCACCCAGTGCGGTGGTGCGTCATACGGACAGCTCCGGCGGAATCAAGCCGTGGCCGCTACCCCGCACCGGCGCGCGAGGCGCGCTGGTCGACATGGCCGAGTAGAGCTGGTTATCGGTTCGGCGCGTGGCGCTGTCGTGTCTGCCGTGGAGAAGAGGCCCGGCAGGCGCTGCGGGAAGCGCCTACCGGGCCTCGGGTGAGGGGCGTGGGTCAGTAGCCGACGCTGCCGGAGCCGCTGCCGCTCGCAGGGGCCGGCTCACTGGCGGGGGCCTGCTGGCTGGGGGCCGAGGCGCCGGTGCTGGCGGCGGTTCCACCGGACTTGCAGCCGTTGGGCTCGATCACGAACCAGCTGCCGTTCACGCCCTGACCGTTCGCGTCGCCCGCCTTCGCGTCCTTCGCGAACCGGTAGACCGGCCAGCCGCCGACGGTGACCTGCTCGGTGCCGTCCGCGCGCTTCACCGAACCCAGCAGCTTCTCGTCGATACCCTGCAGTTCCACCTTGCCGCCGTTGGAGAGCACGGGAGGCCAGGTCTTCGCGCAGTCACCGTTGCAGTTCGACTTCGAGGGCTTCTTGCTGTCCTTCGTGAACAGGTAGAGGGTGAAGCCTTCCTGGTCCACGATCGCCGGGCCGATCCCGGAAACCTGGCCGGCGCTCAGCTTCACGCCGGCGGCCTGCTGTTGCTGGCCTGTGCCCTGCTGGCCCGCGCCGGTGGCCTGGCCTGCCTTGCCGCCGGTCGGGTTGACCCCGAACCAGACGTTGCCCACGCCCTGGCCCTTGGCTTCGCCTGCCTTCGCGTCCTTGGCGTAGCGGTAGAGCGGCCAGCCGCCGACGGTGATCTGCTCGGTGCCGTCACTGCGTTTCACGGTGCCTACCATGCTCTTGTCGACGCCCTGGACCTGCACGTCGCCCTGCGCCATCACCGGTGGCCAGGCCTTGGCACAGTCACCGTCGCAATTGGACTTCGGTGGCTTGGCGGTGTCTTTTTCATAGCGGTAGAGGGTGAAACCGTCTTTGTCGGTGATGACCTGGCCGAGGTTGGCCACGGTGGCGACGACCAGCTGGGTCTGGCCCGAACCGGCGGCGGCGTTGCCCACCTGGCCGCCACCGGTGCCGGCGGCCGGAGCGATGACCGGCTGTGCGGTCGCGCCGGAACAGGCGGTGAGCACGGCCATTCCCGCGGCCACGGAAGCGGCGGCGACGGCGATGCGCGTGCGAAGCATGGAGATTCTCCTTGTGTCCGTTGGGGTTCCGCAGCTCGGCGCGGCTGCATGTAACCCGATACACGGACGCTTCGCGGGGACGGTTCAAAGAATTTTCGGGTGAGCCGCCAACCGCGCGTGACAACGTGCCGAGGACCCGTTCACCGTCGGGGCCGAGGCCGGTCTCAAGTGTTTTCGCCGCTGTCCTCGCGAAGAGCGCGGTCGACCAGCGATCCGGCCGCGCCGGTGTAGCGGGCAGGATCGAGCAGGCCGTCGATCGTGGCGGAGTCGAGAATCGAGGTGATCTCCGGGAACCCGGCGAGCACGTCACCCAGCGGCCGGTTCTCGAGCACCGCTCGCCGGGAAGCTTCGCCGAGGACCTCCTTGGCCCTTGCCTTGCCGAGCAGCGGGGCGAGCGTCGTCGAAAGCCGCTCGGACACGATCAGTCCATGGGTCGCGCCCAGGTTCTCGCGCATCCGGTCGGCGTGCACGCTCAGGCCCTTGGCCAGTTCGGCCGCGGTGTGCGCGGCACCCCCGGTCAGCCGCAGGCATTCGCGCAGCAGCTGCCATTCGGCATGCCATACCCCGGCGGACCGCTCGTCTTCGGCGGGCATCGACTGCGTCACCCCGGCGGCCAGCACCGGAACCTGCAGCGCGGCCGACCGGATCAGCGTGGCCAGCACCGGATTGCGCTTGTGCGGCATCGCCGACGAACCACCCCGGCCGGTGGCGGCGGGCTCGGTCACCTCGCCGATCTCGGTCCTGGTCAACGTTTCGACGTCGACCGCGAGCTTGCCCAGTGCCGCCGCGGTGAACGCCAGCGCGCCGGCGATGTCGGCGACCGGTGTCCGCAGTCCGTGCCAGGGGAGGACGGGTGCCGCGAGGCCGGTTTCCTCGGCGAACGCCGCTGTCAGCCGCTCGGCGTAGTCGTCGAGGTCGACGCCGTCGGTACGGGCGTATTCCAGATACGCCGCCAACGTGCCCGCCGCGCCGCCGAGCGAGACCGGGAGTCCGCCGTCGAGGGCCAGGCGGACCCGGCGCGCCGCGTCCAGGATCAGCTGCCGCCAGCCCGCGGCCTTGAGCCCGAAGGTCGTGGGCACGGCGTGTGCCGTCAGCGTCCGGCCCGCCATCGGGGTGTCCCGATGGGTGCGGGCGAGCTCGCCGAGTGCTTCGGCGGTGGCGTCGAGATCCGTCGCGAGGGGCCGCAGCGTGCGCTCGGCGACCAGCATCATCGCCGTGTCGAAGATGTCCTGGCTGGTCGAGCCGCGGTGCACGTAGTCGGCCGCGTCCGGTGCGATCGCGGTGACCGTCGTGGTCAATGCCTTCACCAGTCCGACCACCGGGTTCGCCGTCGCGCGCGCGTCCCTGGCCAGCGCGACAACATCGATCTCCGCGGCCTTAGCGGCTTCGGTGATCGCCTCGGCGGCCGCGGCCGGCACCGTGCCGAGCTTGGCTTGAGCCCTGGCGAGTGCCGCTTCGGCGTCGAGCATGGCGCGAAGCCACGCCAGATCGCCTGTCGTCGACTCGGCCGGGGTGCCTGCGCGGACCGGGGAAAGCAGCCCGGAATCGGGATCGGCGGTCATGCGCCCAGCATCGCACGCCCGCCGGACGACGTGATCGCCTCCGCCCACCGCCGGCTTGCCTATGAAGTTGTCACACGGTCATTCGCCCACCTCCCCGTCGATCCGCTCGCGCAGCAGGTCCGCGTGCCCGAGGTGCCGTGCGTACTCCGCGATCATCCGCAGCATGAGCCAGCGCAGCGTGAACGGTTCCCCGGTGCCCAGCCGGGTGCCCTTCTGCTCCAAGGACTCCGCCGCCCTCACGATCTCCCGCGAGCGTTCACACTCCGCTCGCCACAGCGCGAAAGCCTCCTCGACATCGCCGTCCAGCTTCTCGAAGTCCTGGTTCGGATCGTCATCGGAGTAGTAGAGGATCGGCAGATCCTCACCGGCGAACTGCTGCTGGAACCACCACCGTTCGACGCTGGTGAGATGACGCAGGAGCCCGTGCAGCGACATCCCCGACGGTGGCACCGACAGCTCGGAGAGCTGTGCCTGGCCGAGCCCCGCGCATTTCAGCTCGAAGGTCCGGCGGTGCCATTCCAGATATTCCGTCAATGACCTCCGTTCGTCCGCCACGCAGGACGGATCGACCCCCTCGCCCCCCACCCGAGCGGGTCGTTTTGGCCCGGGGAAACGGCCCGGGGGGTATCCCGGTGGGGCACAAACACCCCCCACCAAATACGGCGCG
>NZ_JBHYIQ010000026.1:0-10730 GCF_042739895.1 Amycolatopsis sp. NPDC059021 | reverse complement strand
GCGGGGGCGGGGGTCCCACAACTATATAGAGACACTGACCCCCGTGTCCCCCACCCCCCGGCCCCTCTCCACCCCCCCCCCCCCCCCCGGGCGGGGGTCGATTGGCCTCGGGAATCGGTCCGGTGGTCATGCCGTGAGCGTCTCATCCACCACCGACAATTTCCGGCGCGCGAGTGAGCCGTACGCGTGAACTCGTAGCCGGAAGTGCCGCGCCTGAGCTGACGACCGGAGCCGCCGGGAACTCGACGATGGGGACGACCACGACGAATCCGTCTCCGGGAGGCAGACCATGACGACCAGCGCACCGGCCCGGCCACGCAGGCTGGGATCCCGTACGCGTAAGGCTTTCCTGGTCGCGCACATCGTTACGGCCGGCGCGTGGATGGGCATGGACCTCGCGCTGGGGATCCTGGTCTGCACCGCGTTGCTGACCAGCGATCCCGGGATCACCGCCGGGAGCTACCGGGTGCTCGAGCTCTTCGCGGGCTGGCCGATGCTGGCGGCGAGCCTCCTCTGCCTGGCCAGTGGGGCCGTGCTCGCCGTCGGCAGCAAGTACGGCCTGTTCAGGTATTGGTGGGTGTTCGCCAAGCTCGTGGTGAACGTCGTGATGTCACTGCTGATCCTGTTCGTTCTCCGGCCGGGGCTGAACGACGTCGCCGCCAACGCGCAGCGCCTCGCGGCCGGCGACACGAGCCTCGGGTCGCCGAGCGAACTGCTCTATCCGGTCGTCGTCGCACCCAGTCTCCTGTTGTTCGCCTTCGTGCTTTCGGTGTTCAAGCCGTGGGGGCGGATGCGTCGCGCGATCCCGGCTACCGCGTCCGACGTAGTGGAGAAGCCGCTTCACGACGGACGCGTGGCCACCTCGAAGAGCGGAGCCTGACAGCCATGAACACGCCAGTCGAAACCCACGGGCTGACCAAGCGCTACGGTGCCTCGACCGCCGTCGATGGTCTCGACATCTCCGTACGAGCGGGCGAGGTGTACGGCTTCCTCGGGCCGAACGGCGCGGGCAAGACGACGACGTTGCGCATGCTGCTCGGCCTGATCCGGCCGACGGCGGGAACGCTGCGCCTGCTCGGCAGGGAACCGGGGCCTCGCAGCCTGGACCGGGTCGGAGCGCTCATCGAGGGCCCCGCGTTCTATCCCTATCTTTCCGCGAGGACGAACCTGCGAATCCTGGCCGACCACGCCGGCGTCGGCCGGGCTCGCGTGGACGCCGTGCTCGACACGGTGAGCCTGACCGATCGGGCCCGGGACCGCTATGCGACCTACTCATTGGGGATGAAACAGCGGCTCGGGCTCGCGGCCGCCCTGCTCAAGGACCCCGAGCTGCTCATTCTCGACGAACCGACCAACGGGCTCGACCCCGCCGGGATGGCCGACATGCGGGTCACCATCCGCAAGCTGGCCACCGACGGCTGCACTGTGCTGCTGTCGAGTCACCTGCTGGCGGAGGTCGAGCAGATCTGCGACCGCGTCGGCGTGATCGATCACGGCAAGCTGATCGCCGAGACGACTGTCGACGATCTCCGCACGGGTGGCGCGCTACGCATTGTCGCCAGTCCCGCGGACCAAGCTCGTGACCGGCTTCGCGCACTGTTCGGAGAGACGCCGGTGCGTGGCGAAGGAGACGTCATCGAGCTCGACGTCGAGGCCGACCAAGCCGCACGGATCAACGCCGAACTCGTCGGCGCCGGGATTTCGGTCAGCGAGCTCGGCTGGCAGGAACCCGACCTCGAACAGACCTTCCTCGCCCTGACCGGAGGTGTTCCTCATGCTGACTAACGTTCGCGCGGAGCTGGCGAAGCAGTCCCGCAGGCCCGCGACCTGGCTGTTGCTGGCCATCGCCGTCGTCCTGACCTTGACGTTCGGATATGTGATTCCGTTCGCCGGGCTGAACGGGAGGTCAGGGGCGCCGGGGAGCGGCCGTGGCCTGGCAGCGATGCTGCCGGAGGCTGTCGTGGGCAGCACGCTGGGCGGGCTGCCGGTCTTCGTCGGCGCGCTCGCGCTGGTCTTCGGTGTGCTGGTCGCTGGGAGCGAATACGGCTTCGGGACCTGGAAGACCGTGCTCGCGCAGCGGCCGTCCCGCGCCACCGTGCACGGTGCCAAGACGGTGACGGTGACGGTGGCGGTGGGAACGCTCTTGGGTGTACTGGCGCTGTTCGCGTCGACCTCCGCCGCGAGCGCCGTCGTCGCCTCGGTCGAGAACCAGCCGATGCACTGGCCTGGTGCGGCCGACCTGCTGATCGGCGTCGGCGCGGGCTGGCTCGTCACGACCATGTGGGGGATGCTGGGCGTCCTGCTCGCCGTCGGGTTGCGGTCGGTGGCGCTGCCGATCGGCCTCGGCCTTGTATGGCTGCTAGCTGTGCAGAACCTGCTCGCCTCCATCGCCGCGCCCCTGCTCGACTGGGTCGCGCAGCTGCAGAAGGTACTGCCAGGGCCGAACGCCGGGGCACTGGCCGCCGCGCTCGGTGCCAACGCGGGTACACCGGGCGTCGGGCAGATCGTCGGTGCCGGGCAGGCGACCGCAGTGGTTGCCGGCTACCTGGTGGTCTTCGGCGTCGTCAGCGGCTGGCTGCTGCAC
This sequence comes from Amycolatopsis sp. NPDC059021, assembly GCF_042739895.1. Lineage (NCBI taxonomy): Bacteria > Bacillati > Actinomycetota > Actinomycetes > Pseudonocardiales > Pseudonocardiaceae > Amycolatopsis > Amycolatopsis sp. NPDC059021. Next base: position 8,146 of record NZ_JBHYIQ010000026.1, on the reverse strand, counting down.
CAGCGGGACATCGCCTGACCGGCACCCCAGGGTGACCGGCGGCCGCGCCCGAGGTCCCGCTAGACTTGGCCGCGCGGGCCGTTAGCTCAATTGGTAGAGCTGCGGACTTTTAATCCGTAGGTTCTGGGTTCGAGCCCCAGGCGGCCCACCACAAGAAACCGGTTCCTACCTGGGGTTTCGCGTAGGTTCGTTACCCGCGCATGGCGTGTGGGGATTCGTTCTGGGCTCCTTCCGGGCTCCGTTCTCACTGCTGTGCTGACGGCGGGGTTGGCTGATCACGATCCCTGGCACCCTCGCGTCGTGCTTGCATAGTGAATTTCGTCGTCCACAACGGGTTGGGCAGCTCGGCTGGTCCACGTTGGTTGGGTTGCGCGGTTCGGGCATCGAACGTGGTGGCGAACGCTCATGTTGTCTGCCTCGAGCACGGGACTGCCTGAGCGATCGTTTGCCATGAGCATCGCCGAGGCAGACGACACTGCCGCATATCGCTTGCCACCGTCGTGGGACCACCACGTTGCCAGTCATGGGACCACCGACAGCAGGTGATCCGCCGAGAGAACATGTTCCAGATTCACCGTGCGGGCCGATCACGACGACGGCAACCGACCGTCCGGAAATGCCGATGACAGGATGTTCGTTGTCCCGAAGGTGGTGGCGAGGCAGGGGGCTGCGTTCGGCTCGGCGAAGCCGGACTCCATCTCCGTCGTCTCGGCGAGATCCGCCGACCGCCAGGCTGATCTGGTCTCGCAAAGAGCACAAGCGGCGGACGTGACGTCCGGGCGCTGCTAGCGGTCGAGCTTGTGCAGGAGTTCGCCGAGGTCGGCGGGCCAGGCTCCGGTCAGGCAGGCCGAGTTCAGCGGGCTGTCATTGTTCATAGACGCCGATGTCGTATCCCTTGCCCTGTGGCCGGGTTCGGCCGTCGATGTCGTGCGTGGGTGCCTTCTCGGCGGTGCCGCAGTCGATGCCTGGGCTGCCCGCTGTCAAGTGATAGTCGCCGGACCCGTCGGCCTGGTAGTTCACGAACCGGGGATCCGCCACGGTCACACCGGTTAGCTTCGCACTACCACGGCCAAACGAGAGGTTGTGGGAAATCGCCGCCGGGCCCCGTATGTCGTAGTTGCTCCTCTGGTGGTCGAAACTGATGTTGTTGATCACCGTGAAGTCGGGGTCGGCGAGAATACCCCTGCCATTGTTGAACACCGTGTTGTTCGCGACGAGCCAGTCACGTGGGCGGTGGTAGGAGTGAATGCCAAAGTCTGCGACCTGGTGGACCAAGTTGTTGACCACCGCACACTCCTTGCACGGTACGGATATGTAGATCCCCTGCACAAGTTCGTTATCGCCGACGGAAAGCCCAATATCATAAACGTGATTTCCGTCGACGATCACGTTCTCCAGTGGCTCGTAGTCGTCAGTGAACACGGTCAGCCCGGAGCCGCCGTCCGAGCTCGGCTCGAATTTGTGGATATCGTGGAATTCATTGCCCTGGATGACGGTATTACTCGCGGTCACGTCCATTCCGTCGCGGATCCCCGGTCCGGTGGTGTTGAAGCCTGCCACCCGGACATACTCACGCTGCAGGGCAAACCGGCCAGTGATCATGGCGGCGTGTGGGGGTTCGGACACGAAGGTGATCCACGAGTCCGGCTTTCCTGCCCTGAACAGCACCACATCGCCGACGTAGCCACCGGGCGCGACGTGGACGATGGTGCCGGTTCGGCGGTGTCCGCGGCCTTCTGGAGCGTGCGGAATGGGGCGTCGCGGGAGCCGCTGTTGCCATCGTTGCCGTCCGGTGGGACAAACAGTGCGGCAATATCCCTACCTGGGTGGAGGTCGGCCGCGCCAGCCATACCGTACATAGCCATCATCACTATGGCGACGATGCCGCAGGCGCACATTCGTCTCATTCTCGCCAACATCGTCATCTCTCCGCCTCTCGGCTCGAAGCCAGCTTCCCCACGCTGGCCTGTTGCCTGGTAACACTGACCGTGCGCGGGTCGGGCTTGCCGTGAAAACAGTGCCGTTATCGTCGGGCAGTCAACGAAACGCTTGCGTGACGCGCTTTGCCACCGACGTGTCTCGGGGAATCGCCGACTTGCCGGTAGCGTCCTGCCGGGCGAACCTACCGGGGTGGCAACGGGACCGTTCCCGAGTAGCGGCGTCCGGACCAGTCGGTGTGGTCGCGGCGATAGCGTTCTCGGTGATCCGTTTGCCGGGGTTGCCGCGGATGGGTGAGATGCCCGGCCGCGATCCGCTCCCGCTCGTTCACGTGCCCGCAGGTCCCGCATGGTCAGGCTCCGCCAGTACAACCGGCCCAAGTTCCAGACGGTCTCGCGTTGCGTATGCCACCTTCGTCCCAACCTGCGCTCGGTGGTCGGGATTGCCAGCCGTGACGGGCGGACATTGCACTGCGCGCCTGATCAGGAATCGCCGTGGCTCTATTGGGTCAGCGTGGCAGTAGTCGTTCCGCAACGGTGCTGGCGAGGGCGGTGACGGGTCGGCAGAGTTGCTCTCCTGGTTTGTTGCCGTGGAAGGCGACAGCCACCAGGACTACCTTGGCTCGATCAGGTTCGTCGAGGTCGGCGTAGTGCTGTTGCACGATGTTGGCGAGACAGCTTCCGTTACCGTCACCGTTGGTCTCGATCCAGGTGTCGTGGCCGTGCAGGATGACCTGCTGGCCGTCGTGCGGAGACGTGAGCAGGCGGCTGCGGTCGTAGACGATTGACACCCAGCCGGCCTCGGCGTTGTCCCACCTGCATTCCCAGCCGCCGAATCCGCGCTTGGGCTGTTGCACACCGCCGAGCGCTCCGGCCACGTCGCTGGTGTCCAGCAGCGAACACGGATCCAGTTGGAAGACCGCGGCAGGAGGTCCGATGAGCCGCGTCCGCCGTGGTACCTCGCCGTCGCCGAGCAGGGACGCAGCCCGGTCGGTCACGGCGTCCGTCATGGCGCACAGGTCGACGGGCTTGTCGGCGCTGTGCTTGGCGGTGAGCACGACCCGGGACTGATCGGCCAGCCGCATGATGCGGCGGCATTTGCCGCCGGCCAACGGTGGCCGATCGATCCGGACCGGCGAGACGGCAGGCGCCGGTCCTGCGGCGGTGTCGGGGTCCGGGCGCTGCAACTCGACTTGGACGTAGACCTCGTCGAGGTCCTGGTCGCTGAGGCGCAGGAACAGGTCGCACCTGTTCAGCCCGCCCCGGTCGGTGTCGAGTTCGGTCAGGCCGAACCGATCGAGAACATGGGGATCGGCCAATGCGCACGGGTCGGCCGTACGTTCGTCGCCCATCCTGCTGCCCAAGCTCGGGGTTACCGGAGCCGGCACGGGTTGCCCTTGCGGCGAAGGCCACAACTGCCAGCCGACCAGGCACAGCACCGCGACACCGGCGACCATCGCGGACGCGCGTGGGACGGGACGACGCCATGCCGAACCGGTGGCGCGGAGAAGCATTTTCCGTGCCTGGCCGACCGTCGGCCGTTTCGACGGGTCTGGCTCCAGCAGTGCGGATATCACCGGATCCAGACGCCCCGCGCGCCGGGCTGCCGTAGCCTCCTGATGCGAGGTACCTTCCACCGCGACGAACAAGGTGGCGCCTAGCGAGAAGACGTCCGAGGCCGAGGTCGCGGCCTTGCCCGCGGTGACCTCGGGGGCCATGTAGCTGGGCGTTCCACCGACCTGGTCGCAGCCGGTCAGGGTGCGGTCCCGCCAGGTCGCGATCCCCAGATCGGTCAGCTTGGTGGTCCCGTCTTCGGCGACGAGCACGTTGCCCGGCTTGATATCGCGATGCACTATGCCCTTGGCGTGCATCGCCGCGAGAGCCGTAGCGACCTGCGCACCGATCGCGGCCACACGGCGCGGCGGCAGGACACCCTCGGTATCCAGCAGGTCGGCGAGGTCGCGGGAGGAGAAGTACTCCATCACCAGCAGGCGCTCGTCCCCGTCTTCGATCACGTCGAAGACCGTCACCACGTTCGGATGCTGCACCCCCGCGCCGACCCGCGCCTCATGCCGCACCTGGTCCACGTCACCCGCGCTGGCCCGCTTGACCGCCACATCGCGCCGCAATTCCCTGTCGATGGCCCGCCAGACTTCACCCATTCCGCCCTCGCCGATTCGCTCGACGAGTTCGTACCGGTGCGCGAACACCTGACCTTCGATCACAGTCGGATTCTAGTTCCTCTCCAACCCACCGCGGGCGAAGGAAGACCCGGACTGGCGCCCAGTCGCCACGTAGGCCAGCAGACCGATAGTCGATCCTCGTCGCCGAAGGTCGAACATCCGCTTCTGCCGCTTATCGGTCGTTCGGGAACGCGGCGTTCACCAATCGCCAACGCGATGACCTGTTCCACTTCCGCACTGCTGTCGGTGGTCCCACGAATGGCAACGTGGTGGTCCCACAACGGTGGCAGGCGACACCGCAGGCGGACTTGATCGTTCCGCAGTGGCGCCTGCGCAGCAAACGTCGACGGTGTGCACTGACTCCGAGCTGACCTGCGTCACCGATGAGCGTTCGATGTGCTAGGGCTTGGGGTTCAGGTTGACTGCTCGGCGACCCCCCAGATCTGCCAGGTGTCCCTTTCGATGCTTCGTCGTTCGAATTGGATCTCTACCGGCTGGCCAGGGCGCAACGGGTAGCGCCCCGATTGGTCAAGATCAGGATCTGAAAGGACCCCAGTGATTCGGTCACCATCGGCGAGACGGAACTCCGCTTGTAGCTCCCCGCCATCCTCGGAATCACGCGCGGAGGTCAGGGCGACAGCGCGGAGGGTGAATTCGATACTGCCAACGCAGCGGCCGCAACAGCATGACACCTCTTCTAACCGGAACCCGGTACCTTCGGCGATGTGACGTGCGACGGTGAACGGAATCCTGCGAAAGTACTCCCGGCCGGACGTGCGCTGGCCCAGCGTGTCGAGACGCCGAAGCAGACGATCCTCTGCCCTGACCGCGTCGCCCACCGGTGCGGACCACACATTCACAACAGCCAGGCCAAACCGCGCTGCATCGCGCGCGTGTTCCTCGTGGCGGCGTGTGCTGGCATCTGAGGTGCGGCCCACCTTGATCACGAGGTTGTCGAACTGGATCACGTACAAGTGACCGGGTTCGGATTCTGGGCTGCGTCGCTTGTTGCGACGGCGGGCTGATTGCGTAGTTGAGGCGCTCACAGGCGGCAACACTAGTCGTGTGGTCCGACAACAACGTGTCGAGCGAACGCAGCTGCCCCGCTTTTAATCCGTAGATTCTGGGTTCGAGCCCCAGGCGGCCCACCCAAGCGCTCGGCAGTGCGGCCTGCGTCGGCGTCCTGGTGGGAGTGCCTGCGAGCTATTCGACGGCGCCGTTGGCCCCAGGTTCAGGGGCGGTCGTTTCCTCGTCCGGCATTCGTAGGGCGCGCCATCCTTCGGAGGCGCTGAAGCGGCAGGCGATTGGGCCGATGATGATCCACAGCACGTCGATTGCGTCAGGCAGCTGAAGGTCACGCGTAGGACAGAAGCCGACGCCTTGTTCGGTGGCCGACCAGTACTCCGGTTCAGTCTGGTGATCGAAAACCAGTACCGCGTGGCGTTCTGTGCTGGGTTCGTTGGTTAGTGAGGTGCGCACGTTCTTGCTGTGGTCGTCGTTGTGCAGCCACAACTCGACACGGTCAACCAACACGTCGGCCCGTTCGGTGCGGACGTAGCCAGCCACGAAGGCGACGTCGATACCCGGCTTCTCATCACGCACTGGGTTGTGAGCCATACAGATCGCGCCGTGGGTCCTCATAGCGATCGCCCACAGGGCTGCCGCGACCGCTGGGTCCTCAGACCTTGGACCGTGCGTGGAGACGATGCCGTGCTGTTCGAGCACCAGCAGATGCGGGTCCAGGTCGCGACCGAGGTTCTTGATCTGAGGCGTAGGTTGGTGCTTCGGACCCGGATGGGTGCGTCGCCACTCGGCTTCGCGTTCGGCGCGGGTCATCATGCGCGCCCCAAAGAACTGCTCTACGTCTGCTGCCAGCTCCGGATCGTCGGGCGGGAACGACGGCATCGGTTCGAGCACCGTGGACAGCGTGGGCAGATTGATCATGATCATCCAGCGCATGCTCAAAGTTGTCGAGTCGCGTGCCGTCTTGCCCGCTTTCGCCTCTGCGACCAGCTGCCGATGCGTATCGACGGTGATCTCTTTGACCTCGACGCTGCGGATGAGGCGGCCATTGCACCACCTGTAGTCCGCGGTGGCGCGCTCCGGCGACGCGTTGATCCGGTCGAGATCTGATCCGAACTCCCGACGCAGCAAAGCTCGAGCGCGAAGCTCACTAGGGTTTTCAGCATCTGGGGCGATACGCGGTCGCCGCGCTGGCCGTGTGCTCACGCCGAGTTCCTGGGCGCCAGTGCGCCGGTCGCGTCCTGGGCGGGAAGAACCACGATCGTTGAGCCGGAATCGTGGATACGCTCGAAAGATCGAACCGCCGACCGGGCACGCCGAGAAAGGGTCTTGTCCTGGGCGAGCCACGCAGGCCACGGGCGGCTGATCCCGTGCAGCCTGCGGGTCTCCAACTGTACGACCACGGGCAGCACGTCCCGTAGAACCTCGTCCCCGGCGCGGCAGCCGCGCCGAAGGGCCACGTGCCAGGTGCCTGCGACTTCGGGCACCGACCGAGACAGCCCGACGCTGGATCGCTCATCGTCGTTCGGTGACGCCAGTACCGGGGAACCGTCGTGTGCCCACGAGCGAGTGCCACTGCGCCGACGATAGAGCTGCTGCATGGCATGCGGGGTCCTGACCCCGTACAGCGAGCCGAGTTGTTCCCATGTCACGCTGCGGTCGAGCGCGGCTTCGATCAGAGCGACTTCAAGGGAGTCGATGTCTCTGCGTGCGGCGGGGATGAGCAGTAAGGCCGCCAGGGCTTCTATAGCCGACACGCCAACAGGCTGCTGCGTGGTCTCATCCGCGTTCGGCTGGGCGACGGCCACCGCCGATGCGACTGCGGCGGCGACCTGATGCGGCGTGAGCATCGTGTCAGGCAGGTTGGGGCAGAAACGGTCGGCGAGGCGCGAGAGCGCCTCGGCTGGCGCGGGACCACCTGCAGGATCGTCGGGCATTTCGGCAGTGTAATGCCTCTCGGCATACCCGGAAGCGATTTTCTGGCAAGGGCCCGTCAGGTGTTATCGAGGTTCACCGACTCGGGTGAGAGTGGTGGCACGCCATTGAGTTGATGTCGAGGTCATCGCAGCCGGAAGTGTCGAGGGCTGCGATTTTGGCGACATGGCGTACGGGAGCCGGATAGACGTAGGTTCTGTCGACTCGCGCCGGGGCAGTTCGCTGTCCATATTGAGTTCGAGGGCTCCGCATTTGACTCTGGGTCTGGTGATTTCGCTGCGCCGCAGACTCGTTCGCGTAGAGTGGTTTTTACCTCGTTGGCTGGCCGATGAGCTGATTTTCCTGCGGGCGCTAGAGGTGCACTGTTCTCGGTGGTGGTGCACCGAATTATCAATCGTGGGTGGTGTTGCGTGGGTCGCGCGAAGTGTCAATTTGACATTCGCGTAGGGTGTTCCGGACGGGGGAGGGCGGTGCTCGCCAACTCTTGTGATGGCGGGCGGTTCTGAATAACGGTGAAAGGGATGAATGATGGCGCAAAAGGTGTTTGTTCAGCTGACCGATGACATCGATGGCAGTGAGGCGGCGCAGACGGTGCCGTTCGCGTTGGACGGTGTGAGCTATGAGATCGACCTGTCTGATGCGAACGCGGACGATCTGCGTGACACGCTGGCGCAATATGTGTCGGCGGCCCGGCGGGTCGGTGGCCGGAAGGTGCGTTTGGCTGCCGGTCAGTCCGCCGCGTCGGATGGCTCGGCCGCGACCCCGGTAGACCGGGAGCGATCCCGTGCGATCCGGGCGTGGGCGGTGGAGAACGGGTATGCGGTGTCGGACCGGGGCCGGATCCCGACGGAGGTCGTGGAGGCCTTCGAGGCCGCCTCGGCGGAGGCGGAGAAGGCGGCGCCGCGTGGCCGTCGATCCCGGAAGAAAACCGCCGCGTGACAGGTATGGAATCGGGGGGGGGGGGGCGGGCGGGGGCCCCCCCCCCCCGCGGGGGGGGGGGGGGGGGGGGGCGCGGCGGGGGGGGGGGGGGGGGGGGGGAGGGGTAAACAAAAAAACAGACACACACAC
>NZ_JBHYIQ010000025.1:64818-108613 GCF_042739895.1 Amycolatopsis sp. NPDC059021 | reverse complement strand
CACTCACCGACACTCACTTCGGCGGGCCATTCCAGTTTCAGTGCCCGGTCCACCCCGGCGCGGGGGCAGCCCCGGGCGCGGGGGGCGCCGGGCGCCCCGCCCCCCTCCGCTTCTTCCGGGACCAGATCGAGGCGAACAAGATCGTGCAGCGCGGCCTTTACGCGCTGTGGACCGCACATCCGGAACTCCGCCCTGCCCACCGGCCGGATCTGGCCACCGAGATCCGGCCGCGGCCGGACCGGATCACGACCGGGATCATCGGGCAGCTGGCGGCGACGGCTTCCCTCCGGCACCCCACACTCGCGTGCGAGATCGACGCTTCGTTCGCGAAGATCTCCGCCGAGATCCAGCAGCGTCTCGACGCTCTCCACCGCCGGGCGCTGACCGTCGCCCTCCGCACCACCTGCTCGGATTCGGTGGCAACCACCTCCAACGCGGCCGGCTGAGCGTCAGCCGAGGCAGGAGCGGACGGCCTCCACGAGGCTCGCCGCGCGCGGGTCGTCGGGCGGGAAGTACCAGAGGTTGGTGACGTAGCAGAAGCCGACACCGGCGTCGGGGTCGGCGAACGCGACCGATCCGCCGGAGCCCGGGTGGCCGAACGATCCCGGCCCGAGCATCGGCATCACCGTGCCCGCCCGCATGAACCCTAACGACATGGTGAAGGAGCGGTCGGCCGGGATGTCGAGCCCCGGTGGCAACCCGTACATCCGTGTCCTGTCGGTCTGCACGGCCGTCGCGGCGGCCACCGTCGCCGGATCGAGCAGCCGCACCCCGTCGACGTCGCCGACCGTGGCGGCATACATCCGTGCCAGCGAGCGCGCGTCGGCGATCATGTTCGCGGCCGGGAACTCCGCTGCCCGCCAAGCGCGCGTGGCGAAGTGCTCGGGGTTGTCGAAGGCACCGCCGAGCCGGCCGGCGTGCATCTGTACCGCGCCAGGAGACCACATGGACTCGACCCACGCGGTGACCGTGTCCGTGTCCAGCCCGGTCGCCTTGACCAGCCCGGCGCGCAGATCTTCCACGGAAAACGGGGCGGCGTTCCCGATCCGGGCCAGCCGTGGCTCCTCCGTCTCCGGCAGCCCGATCCAGGCGCTCAACCCGAGCGGGGCGGCCACCTCGTCGGCGAAGAACGTGCCCAGGGTCTTGCCGGTGATCCGGCGCACGACCTCCCCGACCAGAAACCCGTACGTGAAGGCGTGGTAGACGTGCTCGGTGCCCGGCCGCCACAGCGGCTTCTGCGCCTCGAGCGCACGGATGACCGGATCCCAGGCGCACGCCTGCTCGAACGTCAGCGGCCCGTCGACGATCGGCAGACCGGCCTGGTGCGACAGCAGCCACCGCACCGGGATCTCCTCCTTGCCCGCGGCGCCGAACTCCGGCCAGTACTCGGCCACCGGGGCGTCGAGGTCCAGTTGGCCGCGCTGCGCCAGGATGTGGGCGCAGATCGCGGTGGCGCCTTTCGTCGTGGAAGCGACCTGGACGATCGTGTCCTCGCGCCAAGGCCGGTCCGCGTCACGATCGGCGAGGCCGCCCCACAGATCGACCACGGGGCGGCCGCCCACGTAGACACTGCACGCCGCGCCGATCTCGCCGGGGTTTCCGGTGAAATTCGCGCGGAACGCGTCCGCGACCTTTCCCCAGCCGTGCTCGACATTGTCCCCCATGTCCGCCATAGCGATATACCTTCCTGAACCGGTTACTTGCCGACAGCGTCCTGATGGATTTCGGCGTAGGTCCGTGAGTCTTTCACCAGGTCGTCACAGAAGGCCGCGACATCGGCGCCGATGAGTTCGATGACTCCCCTGCCGGCCGCGGCACCCTCCTCGAAGAACTCGACGATCCGCGAGAGCAGGTTTCCCTCGAACAGATCGACCGGGCCGATCTTGAAAAGGTACTTCTGCATCTCCTTGTAGACGATCTGGTAATCGGGCGGGAGCGCCTTGACCCGCGCCAGGTGCGCCCGCCACTCCCTCTTGCCTTCGACGATGTCGCGGATTCCCACCTTATCCTCCCAGCCTGGCCAGTTTCCTTGCGACGTTCTTGTTCAGCTGCTCGCGCCACTTGTCGCGATAACTCTTGCCTCCTTCTTCGCCGGCGATGGCCGCGCAGAAGCCTTTGATGTCCTCGCCCAGCGCCTCGTGGACACTCCGGCCATCCGACGCCGTCTCCTCCAGCAACCCCAGGGTGTTGTCGAGAATCGGCATCAAGCTGCGGCCCGTGACGTCCCCGTAGGGATAGAGGTGGGCTTTGATCTCCTCCCAGGCAGCTTGATAGTCGGCAGGGAGGGCTTTGGCTCGAACTTCGAACGCCTTGCATTCCCTAGTGAGATCACTGCCCGTGATCGTGTCCCAGAAGCTCATTTCTCGATTTCCTTGAGGTCGTTGATGCGCGTTGAAACGTAATCCCATTTCTTCCAGAACGACGCGAGCTCTTCGCGTCCCGCGTCGTTGAGCGCGTAGAACTTGCGTGGCGGGCCCACCTCGGACGGTCGTTTCGACACCTCGACCAGCCCGTTCTTCTCCAGCCGCACCAGTATGGCGTAGACCGTCCCCTCGACGACGTCCGCGAAACCGAGTTCGTTCAACCGGCGCGTGATGGCGTAACCATAGGTCGCCTCGAGGTCGATGATCTTGAGGACGCAGCCTTCGAGCGTGCCTTTCAGCATCTCGGTCAAGTTGTCCGTCCCGGGCCCCTTCGATCGGGACACTATTCAGTGTCACTGACTACCACTAGACTGTATCACAGAGTAGAGGTCGCGGCGTCACCCTCGCGTTTCCACCTTCAGGCCGCCCGTGGTCACCGTGCGCACGTGGTCACTGGCGAGCAGGTCATGCGGGTAGCCGAGGTCGATCGCACTGACCTCGTCGAGGCGCGCCAGCTGCTCGGCGGTGAGTTCGACTTCCAGGGCGGCCAGATTCCCCAGCAGCTGCTCGGGGGTGCGAGCGCCGATGACGGGTGCCGTCACGCCCGGGTTCTGCCACGTCCAGGCCAGCGCGACCTGGGCGGGCGTGCGTCCCGCCTCCGCGGCGACCTCGCGCACGACGTCGGCGATGCCGAGGGTGCGTTCGGTGACCATGCCCAAGCCGGCGTTCCAGCCCTTGCGGGTGCTTTCCCCGGAGCCGGCGCTCGGCGCGGTCAGGTCGGCACGGCTGTACTTGCCGGAGAGCACGCCGCCGCCCAGAGGTGAGTACGGGGTCACCCCCAGCCCCATCGCCCGTGCCATCGGGATCAGGTCGCGTTCCGCGCCCCGGTTGATGAGGCTGTATTCGATCTGCAGCGCGACCAGCGGCGCCCAGCCGCGCAGGTCGGCGATCGCCTGCATGCGCGAGATCTCCCAGGCCGGGACGTTGGACATCGCCACGTACAGGACCTTGCCCTGGCGGACCAGGTCGTCCAGGCCGCGCAGGATTTCCTCGACCGGCGTCGCGAAGTCCCACACGTGCAGGAAGAGCAGGTCGAGGTAGTCCGTGTTCAGCTGCCGCAGGCTGGCCTCCACCGACGCGAACAGGCTTTTGCGGTGGCTGCCCCCGGAATTCGGATCGCCCGGCCGGCGCTGCGTCGTGTATTTCGTTGCCAGCACGAGGCTTTCGCGCTTGCCGCGGGTGAATTCGCCCAGCATGCGCTCGGAGCTGCCATTGGTGTAGGTGCCGGCGGTGTCGAGGAAGTTCCCGCCGCGCTCGACGTAGGTGTCGAACAGCTTGCGCGCGTCGTCCTGCTCGGCGCCCCAGCCCCACTCGGTGCCGAAGGTGGCCGTGCCCAGTGCCAGCGGGGAGACCCGCAGTCCGGAGCGGCCCAGCAGCCGGTAGGTGTCGAGGGTGAGCGGCATCGTGTCCTCCTGTGCTCGTGTTTCCGTTGCCGGAGCCGAGTCTGTGCCCGCCGCGAGCCGGGGATAAGGGAGGGAATTTCCTGGGAAAGCCAGTCCTACCCTGGGTGTAGGATCGATCATGATGACCCGCGCCGTGGACACGACCCAGGAGCTGGCCGCGTTCCTGCGGACCCGGCGCGAACGCCTGGACCCGCAGGATTTCGGTCTTCCGTCGCGCCGGCAGTCCCGGCGGACCCCGGGATTGCGCCGGGAAGAGGTCGCCGAGCTGGCCGGCGTCAGCATCGACTACATCGTGCGGCTGGAACAGGCCCGTGGGCTGCGCCCCTCGGCGGACGTGGTGGAGGCGCTGGCCACGGCGCTGCGCCTGGCCCCCGACGAACGCGCCTACCTCTTCGGGCTGGCCCAGCAGCGTCCCCGCGGCACCGACAAGCCCGCCACCACCGCGGCGGCACCGTTGACCCGCTTGGTCGCCGACCTGGCGCCGCTGCCTGCCATGGTGCTGAACCACCGCTACGACATCCTGGCCTGGAACGCCGAAATGGCGAGGCTGCTCGTGGATTTCGGCACGCTGCCGCCGTCGCAGCGCAATGCGATGTGGCTGTGCCTGAGGCACCCGGAGATGCGTGAGTTCTACGTCGACCGCGAACGCGTCGTGCGAGAAGGCATCGCCCACCTGCGTGCCGCGTGGGCCGCGTATCCGGAGGATGCGGCGCTGACCGATCTCATCGCCGAATTCATGGCCCACGACGAGGAATTCGCGCGATTGTGGGCCGAGCGGGACGTCAAGGTCAACGGCCGGGGGCGCAAGGAGGTGCGGCACCCCGACGCCGGTACGCTCGCACTGGATTTCGAAGTGCTCATGCCGCTTCAAGATCCGGACCAGCGGTTGGTGATCTACCGCGCCGCCGACGAGGAGAGCCAGGCGGCACTGGACCGGTTACGCACGCGGTGAGGTAACAACTATCCGAAGCTCGCGCCGCGTTCTCTCAAGGCCGCATGCCGAAGGAGGGACGGCCCAGTAAGCGAGGCAGGACGGCGTAGGCGTCGCGGACCCATTCGCACAGGCGCGGCCGGGTCTCCCGGGGATCGATGACGTCTTCGACGCCGAAGCGTTCGGCGGTGCGGAACGGGGAGCGCACCGCGTCCAGGCGGGTCCGGATCTCTTCGCGCAGGGCGGCCGGATCGGACGAGGCTTCCAGCTCGGAGCGGTAGGCCGCTTCGAGACCGCCTTCGACGGGCAGTGAGCCCCAGTCCCCCGAAGGCCACGCCCAGCGGCGGACGAAACGGTGACGGTTGGTCATGCCCGCGCCACCGACGCCGAACACGCGCCGCACGATGACTTCGGCCGTCGGCACATGCGACTGGTAGACGGCCGTCACCGCGCGGGCGCCATGGCGGATCGCGCCGGCGCGTTCACCGGCGAGGCCGATCACCATGCCCGCCTGGTCGGTCAGGCTCACCAGCGGCAAATGAAACGTCTCGCACAGGTCGACGAAGCGGGTCACCACGTCCGCGCCTTCGGGGGTGAGGGTGGCGCCGCGGAAGGGGTCGGTGGCCAGCACGCCGACGGGGTGACCGTCCAAACGGGCCAGTCCGGCGAAGGCCGAGCCACCGGAGACGCTGTAGTCGAACACCGAACCGGCGTCGAACACCGCTTCCAGCAGGGGACGCAGACGATAGGGATGACGACGGTTGCGTGGCACCAGTGACAGTAACGACTCCTCGCGCCGTTCGACGTCGTCATCCGATGTGGACACTGGAGGAAGTGAGTCCACAGAGGAGGGAAGGTAACTCAGGAACTGCTTCAGCACAGCGAAAGCTTCGGCTTCACTACCGACGATCCGGTCGATCGCGCCGCTACGGCGATGTACCGAGGCTCCGCCCAGTTCCTCTTTGGACAGATCCTCGCCGGTGGCGTGCCGCACCACGGGCGGACCGGCGACGAACAGCTGTCCCGCGCCTTCGACGAGCACGCACAGGTGCGACATCACCGCCCGCGCGGCACCGAGCCCGGCGACCGGGCCCAGGCACGCCGAGACCACGGGGACGGTGGACAGGTTGTCCACCACCAGATCCCAGCCCGGATTCACCGGGACATACGTGAACCCGTTCTGCTCCAAGGTTTTCACGCTGCCGCCGCCCCCGGTGCCCTCGATCAGCCGCACCATCGGCACGCGCAGTTCGTTGGCGAGCCGCTCGGCGTGGATCTGCTTCTCCGCGATCCCGGCGTCGCCCGCTCCCCCGCGGACGGTGAAGTCGTCGCCGCCGACGCAGACCCGCCTGCCGTCGAGCCGCGCGGTGCCGTGGACGAAGTTGGCGGGCGTGAAGTCCTTCAGTGAGCCGGAATCGTCGTAGTGCCCGGTCCCGGCGAGCGCGCCGATCTCGTCGAAGCTGCCCGGGTCGACGAGCGCGGCGATCCGCTCGCGCACGGTGAGCCGGCCGGCCTCGTGCTGACGGGCGACCTTGTCCGGGCCGCCCATCCGCTCCGAAAGGGCCCTGCGCCGCGCGATTTCGTCGACCTCGGGCTGCCACTCCCCCGTCACGTGGACTCGCCGAGTGCCTGTTCGATCTTGCGCTGCAGCTTGTTCATCCCGCCGAGCCAGCGGTCCGGGTGCGTCGCGCGCGCGGCGTAGTAATCGGCGACCTCCGGATGCGGCAGCACCAGGAAACGGTCCTCCTCGATGGCCTGGAACAACGCGTCGGCCACCTGAACCGGTTCGATCGCGGAGGCACCCATGATGAGCTCGCCCGCCGGGCCGGTGTCCTCCAGCATCGCCGTGCGCACACCCTGCGGGCACACCGCCTGCACCTTCAGGCCGCGATGCCGGTACGTCGCCGACAACCATTCCGCGAACGCGAGCGCGCCGTGCTTGCTCACCGCATACGGCGCCGAGCCGAGAATCGTCAGCAGCCCGGCCGCGGACACCGTCGCGATGAAATGCCCCTTGCCGCGCTCCAGCCACGGCGGCATCAGCAGTTTCGCCGCCCGCACATGCGCCATCACGTTGACATCCCAGGCCCGTGCCCAGACGTCCTCGGGAGTGTCCTCGCCGCCGTGCGGCGCGACCCCGGCGTTCGCGCAGTAGACGTCGATCTCGCCGAGGGTTTCGCGGGCGCTCTCGATCAGCCGGGTGACGCCGTCCTCGGTCGCGACGTCGCCGACGAACGCGGTGCCGCCCACCTCCTTGGCGACGTCCTCGGCCGCGCCGGCGTTGAGATCGGCCACGACGACTCGCGCGCCCTCGGCGGCGAACCGCCGGGCCAGCGCGGCGCCGATGCCGCCTCCGCCGCCGGTGATGACGACACCCGCGCCGGAGAAGCTCACAGGCCACCGCCGAGCGTGATGCCGCCGTCGAGCACCAGGGTCTGGCCGGTGATCCAGCCCGCGTCCTCCGACAGCAGGAACGCGACCGCGCCGGCGACGTCCGACGGCACGCCGAGCCGCTTCAGCGGGTAGGCCGCGGAGACCTCCTCTTCACGGCCTTCGTAGAGCGCGGTGGCGAACTTCGTCTTCACCACGGCCGGGGCGACGGCGTTGACGCGGATGTCCGGCCCCAGCTCGACGCCGAGTTCCATGGTGAGCCGGATCAGCGCGGCCTTGCTGACGCCGTAGAGGCCGATGCCCGGCGACGCACGCAGTCCGCCGATCGAGGCGACGTTGACCACCGAGCCGCCGTGCTCGCCCATCCACGCGTCGCGGGCACGCTTGATCCAGGACAGCGGCGCGAGCACGTTGACGCCGAGGATCTTGGCCGCGGCCTCCGGCTCGGTGTCGAGTATCGGACCGTAGACCGGGTTGATGCCGGTGTTGTTGACCAGCATGTCCAGCCGCCCGAACGTCTCGATCGTCTTGGCGATCGCCTCGTCCTGATGGGCGGTGTCGTCGGCCTTGCCGGGTACCGCGAGGGCGACGTCCTGGCCGCCCAGCTCGGCGACGGCATCGGCCAGCGGCTCGGGCTTGCGCGCGGTGATGCAGACCTTCGCCCCGCGCTCGACCAGCTCTTTCGCGATGCCCAGTCCGATGCCCCGGCTGGCCCCGGTGACGATCGCGACGCGATCCTTGAACGAGTTCACTGCGGTGTGTCTCCTCATCTGCCCGGATGGCTAAGCGGCGGCTTAGCCGACACAGGGAAGGGAATCTCCTCGGTCCGGTGATTTTCGCCGGGCCGATCCTAGTACTCCGGCCCGGAAAGGGCACTCTCACCAGCGCGCCACGTCCGGAGCCGAGCTATCACGACTCCCTCGTCCTCCTCGTCACCTTCGACGCATGAGTGAGCGCTTGCTCACCCCGAGATGGCAAGCCGCCGCTCACAGCGTGACATACCGTCCGGTCGGTATCGAGATCGCCCGCTGAGACGTCGGCCACACCGAGCGCTCGCGACGACCGCGCCCGGCCCGGCGGCGTTTACCCCGGACGGCCGGGGGTAAATACCCGGAGTGACTGCTCTTGTGTTCGACAGCGCCGACCTCGCCCGCACCGAAGCCTTCCTCAGCAGTTCCTACGCACCGATGCGCATCGGGAGCACGACGCGGGAATCCCACGCCCGCATCACCCGGGCGGCCGCCGAGCCGGTCAGCGTCGACCACCTCGACCTCTCGTTCGAGATGAGCTACAACGTGCGCCCGCTCGAGAAGATCTGCCTGTGCGACATCGACTCGGGCACAGTGGAGGACCACAGCCCGGCGGGGTCGGCTCCGGAATCCTTCGGGCCCGGCGAGATCTTCTCGTTCGCGCCGCCCGATCGTCCCTACACCGGCCGGATCTGCCAGGCCCGCTACACGATCACCATGTTCGACCCGCACCTGCTCGACGAGGTCGCCGCGACGGCCCCCGGCAGCGCGGGACGGCGGGTGAGACTGCTCGACCATCGTCCCGTCACCGACGCGGCGGGCAGGCAGCTCCGCCACACCATCACTCATCTGCGCAAGAACGTCCTCGCCGATCCGGCCTCCCAGGCCCACCCCCTGGTCGTCTCGACAGCCGCCCGCTACCTCGCGGCCCGCGTGCTCGCCACGTTCCCGAACACCGCGCTGACCGAGCCCACGGGCACCGACCGGCACGACGCGCTGCCGGCCACGGTGCGGCGTGCCACCGCCTACATCGACAGCCATCTCGACACCGACATCAGCCTCGCGGACATCGCCGCCGCGGCACGAGTGACCGTGCGAGCGTTGCAGTACGCGTTCCGGCGTCACCTCGGCACCACGCCGACGGCCTATCTGCGCCGGATCCGCCTCGAACACGCCCACGAGGACCTCCGCCGCGCGGATCCGGCCAGGGGCGGCACCGTCACCGCCATCGCGATGCGATGGGGTTTCTACCACCAGGGTCATTTCGCCACGGCTTACCGGCGCGCCTACGGTGCCACGCCCAGCGAGACCTTGCACGCCTGACAATCCCTGCCCGGCCGCTGTTCTGTTTCGCTCCTGGGATCACGCGGTTTCGCCGTGTGGATAGCCCGCGCCTCGCGATTCTCGTTACGGTCCGGTTATGCCAGTGACCGCCGGCTCCACGGTTCCCGCGTTTCCGGAAGCACAGAGATCGGAGGTGCGGTGGCCGTGAAAGGCTATGTCCCCTTTTCCGCCTTGACCAAGCACGTCGACGAGCACATCGCCGAGATCCTTTTGTCCGGTGAACTGGACCTGCACGCGAGCCGGAATCTGGCCGACGAGGTGGCGACCGCCCTCGCGCCCGGCCCCCGGCTCCTGCTGGCCGATCTCTCCTCGCTGACGTTCATCGCCACCACCGGCCTGTCCGCGCTGGCCGAAGCCCGTCGCCGCGCGAACGTCCAGCACGCCGAAATGTACGTGCACAGCGTTTCGCACCACGCTGTCCGCCGTGCTTTCGAAATCACCCACGCGGCACGCTTTCTGAACGTCTGCCTCACCCGCGCCGATGCCATCGAACTCCACGGTTTCGACACGCGCTCGGCGAACCGGCGGTCGGAGTAATATCGCCGACGTGAAAACCACCGAGCTCGCAGGAGTGCAAAAGACTCTCGGCCCGGTCCTCAGGGCCAAAGCACTGGACAACCGGTTGCCGGACCCGATTCTCGGCGACGCATACGCCGAGCAGGCGATGCGCCGGCTCGACCCCGGCTACGACGAGCGCAGATTCGGCACCAGCCAGATGGGTCTCGCCGCCGTGGTGCGCGCCAAGGCCCACGACGACTGGGCCCGGAGCTTCCTCGCCGGGCACCCCGGCGCGGTGGTGCTGCACCTGGGCTGTGGCCTCGACGCCCGCGTGTACCGGATCGACCCGCCCGCCACCGTCGACTGGTACGACCTGGATTACCCCTCCGTCGTCGAACTGCGGCACCGATTCCTGCCACCGCGCGAGCATTACACCCTCATCGGCTCGAGTGTCACCGACCTGACGTGGCTGGACCGCGTCCCCCGCGACCGGCCGGTGCTGATGATCGCCGAGGGGCTGGTGCCCTATCTGCCCGAGACCGACGTCCGGCGGCTGCTGACCAGCGTCGTGGACGCCTTTCCCGCCGGCCAGATCCAGTTCGACACGGTTTCGGTCTGGGCGTGGCGCACCTCGAAATGGGACCCTGCACTGCGCAAATACGGCACCCGGTTCCGGAGCGGTTTCTCCGATCCGGCCGCGCTGGCCGCTTGGCATCCCCGGCTCGAATACGTCGACGAGGCGCCGATGAACGACTCGCCAGTGCTGATGGCCAAGGCGCCCGCGAACGTACGCCGTATGTACCGCCTCATGAATCTGCTGCCGGGCATGAAACGGTCCAGCCGCATCGTGCGCTTCCGGTTCTAGCCACACTGTTCCGTCCTTTGTGGATTGTCGGGCCGTGAAGGCCTCCTTGCCAGCGCTCAACGCTGTGAAGGAGGCCTTCACGGCATCCTGACCTCGGCGCTGACCGGTGGTTGTACGTCTGTTGATCACGCTCTCCTACGGTGCCGGGAATGACCACGCCCGAGCTTCCCGACTCGTCCCCGCAGGTGGCGGAAACCGTTGCCGGACAACCGGAACCGGTACCTCCCGCACCGGTCAGGGTGTCGTTCTGGCTGCTGCTGCTCCAGGCCGGCTTCGCGCTGGGCACCGCGCTCCTGACGATCATCGGGATGTCGGCCGCGGACGCGGTGGCGCGCGCGACCGACGGGGCGGTGTCGGCGGGCGTGGCCGCCACGGCGATCGGCCTGGTCGCGGTCGTGTTCCTGGTGATCGGGCTGCTCACGCTGCTGATCGCGCTCAACGTGCGCGCGGGCCGGGGCTGGACCCGCGTCGTGCTGGTCGTGGTGTTCGTGCTCGCACTGGCGGGGCAGGTGAACGGCGGACAGGATCTCGGCGGCTGGCTGACCGTCGCGTTCTCCTTCCTCTGCACCTGCCTGCTCTTCGGACCCGCGGCGAGCGCGTACTTCCAGGCCGTCAAACAGCGGCGGTAGCCGGGCCCGTCAGGGCCGGTGCTCGAACCGGTCCGTCGTCCGGGTGCCCTCGATTCCGGCCAGCGGGGGGTGAACGACCGCCGGATCCCGCCGCCGTCCGACGGCTTCGTCGGCAGGTCGAGCCCTGGCGGCGACGGCACGCCGAGTGGCCCATGGTCAGGTCAGCCCGAGCGGATGGTCGAAACGGGCCGGGGTTTCGAGCTGCTGGCGACGACCGGGTACGACCGTGTCCCGGTTCGCCGCGACCTCGGTCAGTCTGTCCAGCGCGGTCTGGTCCTGGGCACCGTCCGCGCCGGTGACCTCGCGCAGCAGCACCCGTCCTTCGGTCACCGCGAGCACCTTGAAACGGGTGTCCGGCGGGAAGATCACGCACTGCTGCTCGGGACCCTCGCCGCTGGTCAGGAATCCGGTGCGCCGTGCGGTCAGCGCCAGGACGATGAATTCCACCGTGCCGGGCAGCTCGACGAACGGGGTGGCCAGCGCGTGGAGCAGGCCACGTTCGGTCAGCACCTCGCCGACGCGGAGCCGCGCCCACTGTGCGTCGTCCAAAGTGGCCGAGGTCAGCACCGGGCCGCGGTGGGTGGGCAGGCGCCGGAGACCGGACACGATGCACCCGGCATAGGGCCGGAACGCGCCGAGAGTTCCCGTGCGCAACGCCTGATCGAAGCTCTGCGAAGCGCCTTCCGCGTAGGCACGGACCGCGACCAGGTCGGTGATCACCGCTTCCGGGAAGCGCGCGGTCCCTTCCTCCCCGCGCAGCCCTGGCCGCTGCGCGAGCAGCCGGGACACCGCGCTGGCGTAGCTGTCGAACCGGCTGCCCAGGGTCCGGCGCAGCCATTCGTGTTCCGCGGGTCCGCTGCGGTGGTCCGGGGCGATCCGGTCGTCGCCGGGAACCTCCGGAGTTTCCGCCGCGGATTCCGTTTCCACCCGCATCCATTGTGTGACCGGCTCTTCTTCCTCCAACGGGGCTTCGGCGAAGATCAGCCCGGCGGCTTGCCTCGCGGCTGGTTCGAGCCGCTCGACGAGTTCCCCCGCGGCGTCGGCGAGCGTTCGAGACGGAGGCGTTCCGGGGTCGCCGACGGTGACCCGCAGCCGGTGCGGGTCCAGCGGCACCGCCCTGATCTCGCCGCCGTTCATCGGCTCGGTGCCACCGCGCACCCACAGTCCGGATTGGACGGTCTCGACGATGATGTCGTCGGTGAGCCGGAAAACCCCGGGATGCGGCTCGGCGAGGCCGGGCACCGGCGCGCGGTACCGCACCACCTTGGGCACCGCGGGCATCGGGACCCTGCGCGGCCAGTAGCTGAGCACGGTGGCGAAGGCCCACTCGATCAGTCCGGTGTGGACGGTGACCGGCGCGCCGAACGCATCCGCGACCAGCTGGCCGACCGGTTCCCCGGCACGCTCGTGGGTGCCGTGCGGGATCAGCCGCACCCGCGTACGGGCCGACGCCGGGAGTGCGGCGAGCAACCGGCAGATCTCCGGCACCGGCACCGACGGTTCGAGCACCACGGTCAGCATCTCGGCCTGGCACGGCAAATCGAACACCGGCGCCGGATCGGGGCGGGACTCGGGCCGCAGCCACAACCCGGCCGGGATCGGTTCGGCCACCAGACCGGGGCCCGGCGCCAGCCGACGCAGCGGGGTGCCCGGTTCCCAGGCGGGCACCGGATAGCGGAGCCCGGCCGGCCGCGGCGGCGCACCGGGCCGGAACCGCAGCCAGCCCGCACCATCCGCGACGAAGGCGAACCCACCCGGCACCGGGTGCACCACCCCGTCCGGCGCGATCACCTCCGTCCGCTTGCGTTCGGCCAGCGCGTACGCGAGCGATCCCGGCCCGCCGGAACCGGCACGCGACAGCACCAGCCGCAGCGGCCGGCGGTCCGGTACCAGCGCGGCGAGCTCTTCGACCAGCGCCGGGCCGCCGGGCTCGGGCAGGTCGACGACGACCATCGTGTGCCCTGGTTCCGGCGGCAACGTCCTGGCCAGTTCGACCGCCGTCCCCGCCGGCCCTTCCTGCGGATGCACCAAGAGCGCGGCGCCGATCGGGCGGCACACCAGCCCGGTGCCCGCGTGCGGCGAGCTGATCCTCATGCCGGTCCGCTCCGCTGGGTCCTGGCCGCCTGCGGATCGAGCGCGTTCCCGGTCGGTAGGAAGGCGAGCACGGCGGAGGGCACCGGGACCGGTTTGGCGTCACCGTAACCGAGTGCCGCGGCCACCTCGTCGCCCGGCAGCGGGAACTTCACGCCGACGTCGGTGATCAGGAACTTGGTGCCGTTCTCCACGCCCGGCGCCGGCTGCCCGATGACCAGCGTGCCGGAACCTCCCGGCACCCGGACCTGGTCGGCCACCCGATCGTCGTCGTGGTCGCCGCGCGGGCGCGGACCGGTCACCCGGAGCTGGTCGGCCGCGACCGTGACCAGCGAACCGGTCGCGCCGATACCGGCGGAGAATCCCAGGCGCACGCACACCGATCGGCCGTCCGCGCCGTCGGCAGGCCGAGGGGGTTCCTTCGGCAGCCCGGTGACCACCGTGGTCCTCGATTTCGGCGCGGCGGCCGCCGCGGCCGCGGTCAGCGGGATCGCCCGCACCTCGCCCTGGTCGTAGGCACCGCCGGTGGCCGGATCGGCGAGGAACAACGCGAGTTCGGTGCGCGAGATCGGGACCAGCCCGTCCGCGCGCATCAGGTAGTAGGTCCCGGTGCCGCCCGCGACCTGCACCTCGAACAGCTGACCGGCCTTGGTGGATCGTCCGGCCAGCGACTGGCCGGGCTGCCCGCGCTCCGGCAGCGGAGGAGGCGCGAGGCCGGGCCCGGCCGGGAGCGCGTTGAGCCACGCGGTGCTCACCGGCAACGGTTCGAAACCGCCGAAGCCGAACGTGATCAGCAGGGCCCTGTCCTCGATCCGCATCCGCTGTCCGTGCCACACCAGGACGATCGCCCCGTCCGGGGTGGCCACCGGTATCGCCCGGTCCTCGGGCACCGGCGTGAACTGCCACGCCGCGCCGACCGAGACCGCGACACCCGGCCGTTGCGGACCGTCGACGGCACCGACCGTGGCGGCGCACACCATCCAGGGTTCGGTGTTCAGGCGCTTCGGGTCCGGCAGCGCGTCCGGCGCGTTCGGGATGCCGATCGGCAGGCCGTGCGGCACACCGTCCAAAGAGGACTTCGACACGGTGCGCACCTCGGCGTTCCCGCCGCCCGCGGCCAGCCGGGCGGAGGCGTAGTTCAGCACCGGCCGCAAGGTCCCGTCCAGAAACAGGTACCGGCTGCCGGTCTCCTTCTCGACGATGATCGATCCGGGTTTGCGCCATCCGCCGTCGACACCGCCCGCGATGAGGCCGATGACCCAGAACGCGGCCGCGGCCACCACCGCGATCAGAACGCCGATCACCGTGCCCACACTCGCCCGCCGCATCGGTGTCTCCGACGCGTCCAGTTCGCCGGTCACCAGCGCCGACACCAGCCTGCCGACGCCGAAAAGGTGGGCGTGCAACTGGTCCCGTTTGTTCTGCATGTCAGCCTGCCAAGGAGCGGAAGAAGGAGTAGACGTCCAGCACCGCGAGCATCATCGGCACCGCGGCGATCGCGAACAGCGTCTCGCCGAGGTCCGCGGCCCGGCCCCAGTACGGCAGCAGCCTGTGGCCGGGAAGCCTTGCCGCGCCGAGGAAAAGCAACCCGGCCGCGAGGACGAGACCGGCCAGGGCGCCGACACGCGCGACCGGGTCGAGCGCACCGGCGAGCGCGATCGCCTGCAGCGCCAGGCCTGCCGCCCCACCGGCTACCGCGGCGCTCCGCTGCCACGCGCTCACCAGCACCCGGGAACGCAGCAGCAGCCCGAGCGACACCACGGCCACGAAGACCTGCGCGGCCCAGCCGCGGTCGAACGCGAGCAGCGCGAAACTCCCGGCACAGATCACCGAGATCGCCACGAAGATCGCGGACAGGAACCGATCCGCCTTGGCCGCCCTGGCCAGCGCGACGCGTTCCGGCACCGGGTCGGTGTCGGAGCTGAGGTCCGCGGCGCTGGTCGGCAGCTGGGGCAGCCGGATCCGGACCATCCGGGCGGACAGCGAGGGCGCGGCCACCCCGGCGAGATAGGCGACCCCGGCGACCAGCGCGGCCGCCTGCGCTCCGGTCAGATCCGTGCATAGCACCAGCAGGCCGCCGACCGCCGCCGCGGCGCAGGGCAGCACCGCGCCGAGGAAGACCGCGGGCGCGACGCCGACGGCGAACAGCGCGATCACCCCGGCCGCGGTCGCCAGCGCTCCTCCTGCCAGCGCGCCCGTACCGCCGAGCGGCTCGGCGCCACCCGCGACGGCCGCGGGCAGCAGCAGGCCCGCCACCAGCGCCATCGGGATCGCCGCGACGCCGAGCACCGCGCCGAGCACACCGTCGCCCCACGAACGCGAGGTGACGGCGGAAAACCCGAGCAACAGCACGGCGAACACCCCGGCGGCGAGGGACCGGATCCACTCCATACCGCCGAACAGCCCGATCGCGGCCGGCACGACGGCCAGCGCCCCGCCGCCGAGCACCAGGAACAGCCGCCGGGTCAGGTCCGGGCGCCAGCGGTCACCGCGTTGCCGGATCGCGGTGCCCACCCCGTCGACCACGTCGTCGAAGTCGATCGGCGGCATCGGCGCCTCGCGCGGGCGGAGGTAGAGCACCTCCCCGTCGCGCAGGCCCAGCGATTCCGGCGTGCCTCCCTCGTCGAGCGGTTCCTCGCCGAGCCGTTGCAGTACCCAGTGGCCGCGCCCTGCCGCGGCCTGCGTGCGGTCCGGATCCGCGCGGCGGCTCAGCAGCGGCAGCAGGTCGAAGACCGGGGTACGCACCGGCACCGCGAAATCGGCGCGGCCTGCCGGGGCCAGCACGGTCAACCGGCACAGATCACTCAACGGACATTCCCCTCTACGAATCCACTTTGGACGAGCCGGACGCCGCGGCGGGTGACCAGCTGCGCGCGACCGGGCGGCAGTTGCCTCGGCGCGGCCTCGCCGAGGAACTTGCCCTCTTCGCGCGGATAGGACAGCAACAGACCGGGGCAGCCGAGTTCCCACATCCGGCGCAGCAGCGGGTCCATCATCGCCCGCATCGCGCCGGAGCTGCTGCGCGCGATCACCAGGTGCATCCCGATGTCCGCGCCCTGGGCCAGCAGCTCCGCCAGTGGCTCGAGCGGACCGCCGATCCCGGGGGTCAGCAGGTCGTAGTCGTCCACCAGTACGAACAGCCGCGGCCCGCTCCACCAGTCCCGCAGCCGCAACCGGTCCGGGGTGATCTCCGGCCCCGGCAACCGGCGGCGCATCGACACCGCCGCGTTGGCGGCCAGCTCGGCCAATGTCCCGGTGGCCACCGAGTAGCCGACCCGGTATTCCTCCGGTACCAACGGAAACAGCTGCCGTCGCGGATCGGCGAGCAGGATCTTCGCTTCGTCCGGGGCGTAGCGCTCCAGCACTCCCCTGGCCACCAGGCGGAGCAGGTTGGTCTTGCCGGTCTCGCCGTCCCCGAACACCATCAGATGCGGTGCCTGAGCGAAATCGTGCCAGACCGGCCGCAGCCGCTCCTCGTCCAGCCCGAGCGCGAGCCGGAAATCCCCTTCGGCGGCGGGAAGCCGCTCGACGGGCAGCCGCGACGGCAGCAACCGCACCGGTGGCGCGTCCTCGCCCGGCCAGAACTCGGCGATCTCCTCGACCAGGTTCTTGGTCGCGGTAGGAAGGTCCTCCGCCGCGCCACCGCCGTCGAGCCGCGGCAGCGCACCGAGGAAGTGCCTGCCGTCGGACGTCAGCCCGCGACCGGGCTGTGCCGGGACCCCGGCCGCCGCGCGGCTGCCGATCTCGGATTCCAGCGGATCTCCCAGCCGCAGTTCGTACCGGGTGCCGAGCAGGTCGCGCAGCCACGGCCGGATCTCCGACCAGCGCGTGGCCGCGACCACGACGTGGATGCCGAAGCCGAGCCCCCGCGAGGCGAGTTCGGAGATCACCGGCTCCAGGTCCTCGAAGTCCTGCCGGACCGTGGCCCACCCGTCGACCACCAGGAACACGTCGCCGTAGGGATCGTCCACCACCCCGTCCCGGCGGAGCCCGCGGTAGGCGGCCATCGATTCCACGCCCAGTTCGGCGAACGTCGCCTCACGCCATTCCAGCAGCCCGGTCAGCTCGGCGACGGTCCGGTTGACCCGGTCGGAGTCCAGCCGCGCGGCCACCGAACCGGTGTGCGGCAGCCCGGACACCGCGCCCATCGTGCCACCACCGAAGTCGAGGCAGTAGAACTGCACTTCCGCCGGGGTGTAGGTGAGCGCGAGGGCGAGCAGCAGAGTACGCAGCATCGTGCTCTTACCGGTCTGCGGCGCGCCCACCACGCCGACATGCCCGGCGGCCCCGCCGAGATCGGCCAGCAGCAGATCGCGGCGCTGTTCGAACGGACGGTCCACCACGCCGACCGGCACCCGCAGCGCCCCGCCACCAGGTTTGTCCACAGTGGACAAGCCGCGGCCCGGATCGGGCACCACCCCGGGCAGCAGGACGTCCAGGCCGGGCGCCTCGGCCAGCGGCGGCAGCCAGACCTGCCGGGCCGGTGGCCCCTGGCCGAGCAGCCGTTCCAGCATCGCCTCCATCACGGTCCCCGACCCGGTGTCTTTGCCGGGCGCGGCGGGCCGCTCCGGCTCGGACCGTGCCGGCTCGCGCGACGGCTGGAACAGCGGGCCGAAACCGACCACCTCCCGCCCGGCGGGTGCCGCCCGCACCGGCGCGTCCGGTTCCCCGGCCGCCGCGATCGGGCCGGACACGTAACCGGCCTTGAACCGCACCAGCGTGGTGGTGTCTTTCTTCAGATATCCGTGGCCGGGGCCCGACGGCAGTTCGTAGGCGTCGGCTACCCCGATCACGCTGCGGCTTTCCATCGCGGAGAAGGTCCGCAGCGCGATCCGGTAGGACAGATGGCCTTCCAGCGCGTGAATGCGGCCCTCGTCCAGCCGCTGGGACGCGAGCAGCAGGTGCACCCCGAGGCTGCGGCCGAGCCGCCCGATCATCACGAACAGGTCCATGAACTCCGGTTTGGTCGCCAGCAGCTCGCTGAACTCGTCGCAGACGAGGAACAGGGTCGGGAACGGGCTCAGCGGCGCGCCCTGCGCGCGGGCCTTCTCGTAGTCCAACCGCGAGCTGTAGCCGGCCTGGCGAAGGAGTTCCTGGCGCCGCGTCAGCTCGCCGTGCAACGCGTCCTGCATCCGGTCGACCAGCGGCAGCTCGTCGGCGAGGTTGGTGATCACCGCCGAGGTGTGCGGCAGTTCCTCCATCCCCATGAAGGTCGCACCACCCTTGAAGTCGACCAGGACGAGGTTGAGCACCTCGGAGGAATGCGTCGCGGCCAGCCCGACCACAAGGGTGCGCAGCAGCTCGCTCTTCCCGGAACCGGTCGCGCCGATGAGCACGCCGTGCGGCCCCATCCCGCCCTGCGCGGACTCCTTGATGTCCAGCTCGATCACCGAACCGTCCGCGCCGAGCCCGATCGGCACCCGCAGCTGGGCGGGCAGTTCCGCGCGCGGCCGCCACAGCTCGTGCACCGGGTAGCTCCGTACGTCACGGATGCCGAGCAGCCGGGCGAGGTCGAAATCGGCGGCCAGTGGTTCGTCCGCGTCGGCCGTGCCGGCGGTCCGCAGCGGCGACACCATCCTGGCCAGCGATTCGCAGCGGGCCAGTCCCAGCCGGTCGGGGGTGGCCAGCGGCGGCGCGGAATCCGCGCCGGTGCGGTCGATCCGGTCGGCGCTCACGGTGAGGCCGAGCCGATGCGGGCTCTCGTGGCCGCTGCCGCCACCGACGTCGAGCAGCAGCACGTTGCGCAGCCCGCCCGCCGCCAGTGGCGAGTACTCCGGCAGTGTCACGCCGTCGCAGACGACCACGGTGTACGGTTCGCCGCGGCCCAGCGGCGCGTCCGGTGCGAACGCGGGCCGCCCGCCGAACGCGGGCCCGAGCCTGGCGAGCAGTTCGTCGTGCTCGGTGGCGAACAGCCTGGCCGGCCCCGCCGCGTCGGTTTCGTGGCCGCTTTCATTGTGCGGCAACCATTTCGTCCATTGCCAGGTACCGATCCGGTCCCGGCAGGTGAGTACCGCGACCCTGAGGTCCTCCGGGGCGTGGAAGGTGACCAGCTGCGCCAGCATCGCCCTGGCCAGCTCGTACGTCGCGTCCGGGTCCCCGGTCAGCTCGAGCCCGGAGTAGCCGCGCAGGTGCAGTGCGCTGGCCACATCGGACACCGTGGAGTAGGCCGCGATGAACCGCCGCAACGCACCGGCGCACAACGGTTCCAGGTCTTCGACCGGTTTGGTCTGCGCGGGGACGAGCCGAAGCAGCGCGCGCTGGGTGCCGGTGCCGATCCGCACCTCGGCGAAATCCGCGTGGTTCGGCCTGCGTTCCCACAGCCGGGGGCCGGACGCGATGGTCCACAGCCGCGCCGGAGCGGGGTTGTCCCAGTCCACCGCGGCGCGCTGCTGGTTCAGCGCCCCGCGGACCTGCTTGCGGACCTGGCCGAGGTAGCGCAGGTAGTCCCGCCGCTCACCCTTGAGCTTCCGCTTGCGCTCGCCGGACGCCCGGCCGAGCTGCCCGAACATCATGCCGACCGTGGACACCGCCATCAGCCCGGACGCCACGTACATTCCCCCGCCGGTACCCGGATTGGCGAACATCAGCACGGTCGCCCCGGAACCGAGGCCCATCGGCAGGTACGTCATCACCGAGGACATGTCGGCGCCCTGCACCTCGGGCAGGGCCGGGGGTTCCTGCAGCTCCAGTTCACCGTGCGGGGACGGCGGACCCGCCTGGCGGGGCGGACGGCTGATGACGATCGTGCTCACTTAATTCCTCCTGAACGCCAGCCCCGGCGCCGTCCGCGCGGCACCGCGCCACGCAGTACCCAGGCCACCCCGATCACCAGCACCGCCCCGGCCGCGGAGACCATCGCCACCAGCCGGGTCGGATCGTCCGGCGCGGCCAGGGCCGGTGGCGGCACCACCACCTCCCGATCATCCACAATGGACTTTCCGGCGAACTCCTCCGGCAGTACGGCGGTGACCGCCGCGTACGGGTTGACCACACCCCAGCCGACCCGCGGATCGGGCACGTTCGTCCCCGGCCGGTCCGCGGTGACCTCGAGGCGGTGCTTGACCTGCCGGGCGGTCAGCTTCGGGTGGTAGGCCCGGACCAGCGCGGCGGCACCGGCCACGAACGGGCTGGCGAAGCTGGTGCCCTGGGCCACCACATGCCCGGTCCCGGCGGCGCTCAGCCCGACCACGTCCACCCCGGGCGCGGCCAGATCCACGAAGTCCCCGGTCTCGGAGAACCTGCCGCGCGAACCGTCCGCGGCGATCGCGCTCACCGCGATCACGTCCGGATACGCGGCCGGATAGGCGGTGGGGTTGCCGTTCTCGGCCTCGTTGGCGGCCGAGGCCACGATCACCGCGTCGTGCTGGCTCGCGTAGCGCACCGCGGTCTCCAGATCCTCGCTGGAATGGAACGTGGTCGCCGAAATGTTGACGACCCTGGCGCCCGCGTCCACCGCCGCCACGATCGCCTTGGCCATGGCCGAGGCCGAGCCGCCCGCGGAATCGGTCTGCCGCAGCGGCAGGATCGTCGCGCCGGGAGCCACTCCGGCGAACCCGGTGCCCTCCCGTGGCTGCGCGGCGATCAGGCTCGCGACGAACGTGCCGTGCCCGAGGCAGTCGGCCTCCTTGCCGGACGGGGAGACGATGTTCACCACCGGGCGGACGTGCCCGGCGAACTGCGGCACCGCGTCCACCCCGGAGTCGACCACCGCGACGAGCTGGCCTTCCCCCTTGGTGAGCGGCCACACCCTTTGCGGGGCAAGGCGTTTCTGTGGCCACGGGGTGCCGGAGAACAGGGTGTTCGACGGCGCCGCGCATTTTCCGCCACCGGCGACCTGTTCCAGCGGCGGCACCGTGGGATCGGCCAGCGCGGCGGGCCCGGTGCCCAGGAGCAGGGCGGCCGCCAGCGCGCCGGCGCGCGCGAGGAAGGAACTCGGCACTTCACGCCCCGCCTTCGGGCCGCGTGATCGACGGCGGCGGGGTGATCCGCACGTCGTCCTCGTCCTCTTCTTCGTGCGTCGCGCTGCTGGCGTGCACCGCGAGCTTCAAGGCGTCCACAGTGGACAGTGCGCGCCATGGCCGCGCCACGTCTTCGGTTTCCCGGGGCGGTTCACGATCGACCGGTGCTTCCGGTGGGGCTGGGCGCGCCGCCGGAGGCTGTCCGGGCAGGGGTAGCTTCAGTCGTTCCGCCTCGGCCCGGGGCACCAGGAGATACACCCCGTCCGGCATGGTCACCGTGCGGTGCCTGGTCCCGGTGCCAAACCGCCGGTCGAGCACGTTGCCCTGCTCGCGCACCACCGAGAGGTCGTAGCGGGCGGTCGCCCGGTACCGGTAGTAGGTTCCTCCGTGGGTCACGGTTTCTTCCCGGTTTCCGGTGCCGGTGGTCTGCGCGGCCGTGCTCTTCTTCGTCGTCGCGGCGGTGCCGGGGGTGCCGCCGGTGGTACCGGGGCCAGTGGTGCCCTGCGCGGTCCCGCCGAGTGAAAAGGTGCCCGTCGTGGTGGTCTGGTGCGCGGTACCGGTCTCGTTCGCGATCTTCGTGGCCTGCTCGGTGGTCAGCTCCACCGTGCCGAGCAGCTCCGGCGAAACCACCTCGAGCCGCATCCCGAACCGGTAGCCGGTCGTGGTGGCCAGGTCGTTGTCGACGACGGTCTGCTCGATCCCGTCGAGCAACCGGCCGAAGTTGCCGATCCGCAGGTCCTCGTCGGTGAACACGGCCGTCTTCTGGCCGCCGTGCCTGCCCTCGGCCACCAGTTTCGTGGTGTCGCCGGCTCCGAAGAAGGCGACCTCGTTCGCCGACTCGGTGATCAGGCGCCGCAGTTCGGCGGCCAGTTCGGGGCCGCCGGGCATCGCCTGCGCGAGCACCTTCGCGCCGCGCAGGTCGACGGCGCCGGAGTGGCTCGCCACGGTGCCGGCCGGTTCGGTCGTGGGGCAGAGTTCCTCGGGCACCAGCAGCGAGGCCGTGCCGTCACGCAGGGTCGTGCCGTCCACCCGCTTACCGTCACGGAAGATCTCCACGACGTAGTCGACCGGCACCTCGAACCGGACGGAGTGCTTACCGCCCTTGATCTTGTCCGTGTTCTTGACCGTGTGGCTCGTGCTGTCGGTGCCGCCGGTCTGACGGCCGGCGAGCAGGCCGCCCGCGGGCACCCCGCTGACCGCCGAAGCCGGGTCGGCTCGCACCTGCGGAGCCATCCCGTCGAGGGTGGCGGCGATGGTCGAGTTCGTGGTCTTCGAGGTGGCGTGCGCGGACGAACCCTCGGCCGTGCTGTCGACGGCGATCCGCTCCGACCCTGCCGACCTCGCGTTCGCGGTGTCCAGCCTGGCCGCGACCCGGATCTCCAGCTGCCGCAGGCCCCGCCAGGTGGAGCGGTGCACGACCACCGACTGACCGGTCGCCGCCGCCCGGCGCAGCGCGGCTTTGACGTCGCTCGGCGAAAACGCCGCCCGCAGCGCGGGGATCGCGCCGGTCGGCGCCCCGGTGTCCCGCGAGTGCGGAGCGAACTCCGGCGCGTAGAGGTTCACCAGGCGTTGCGCCTCGGGCAGAATCCGGGTGGCCGGGCTCACCTCGTCCACCGCGACGTTCCCGAGCGACTTCCCGATGTGCTCGGGGAGGTACCAGCGCTTGTCGTCCACAGTGGACACGGATGTCTCCGCGACCGGGAGGTTCGCCTTTTCCGCGCGATCCTTCGGCATCCAGTACTCGACGCCGTCCGGCAGGACGACCGGGATGCGGTGGGTCGCCGGGTGGCCGCCCGCACCGGGACCGTCCTGCCAGGAGTACGCGGTCACCCAGTACACCGCGTCCGCCCGGTACTTCAGGTGGGCTCCGGAACGCTTGATCGTCGAGGTGTTCTTCCCGCCGACGCTGTCCGTGGTGCCCTCTTCGCCGCCGACGCCCTTGCGCACGCCCGCCGCCGCACCCGCTCCGGCCTGCGCGTAACCCTCGACACCCCAGGATTTGCTGTGCCCGGACTCGGTGCTCACCGACGAGGTGTGCTGTGTTTCCGAGGTGACGCCCGCACCGTCGCCGACCAGTTTCGGGTGGCGCAGCTCCAGTTCCACCCGCACGGCGTCGGTCCGGCGGTGCACCGCTCCCGGCGCGAGCACCTGGAGGTCGAGGCCGCCGTTCAGCATCCGGTCGAACCGGGCGTGTGCCACCGACGTCGGCACCGTGAGCGGGGTCAGCCCGCGCCACGCGCCGACGCTCTTCCTGGTCACCGCGAGCGCCTGCGCGATCGCGGCGTTCACCTTGTCCACGTGGTCCAGCCGTCCAGGCAGCGCGCTGCCCGGTGGCAGGCTGATCGCGCCGGTCGGGGACAGCGTGTTCTTCGCGGCGGGGATCGCGGTGAAGGTCGAGGGCAGGCAGTCCGATTCGGGCAGCACCATGCGGACCGAGCCGGACACGTACTGGCCCTCGGCCCGGTTCCCTTCGGAAAGCGCGACCTCGAACGTGGCCGGGTAGTCCACCGCCACGCCCGGTCCGGAGTAGGTGAGCTTGTGCGTCGAGCCCGTCGCGGCCGAGGTCGCGGAGCTGTCGGCATCCTGCCATTTTGCCGCACCACCGAGGGTGAGCCCGGCGAGCAGGCCGGGTTTGCCGCGGTCGACCCCGATCCTGGCCGCGACTTCCAGACCGACGCCCCGGTTGCTGCTCTTGGTGTCCTTGCTCTCCACCGATCCCGTACTGCCGGTGCTGCTCGCGATCTCGACGGTGCCGACCCGGCGGGCCGTCGAGGCCTTGCCGAGGTAGGCCTTGACGGTCAGGGTCAGGTTCCGCCCGGCGACGGAGATCGGCACCCGCAGCCCTTCGCGCACCTGCTCGTAGGAGTCCCGCAGGTTCGCCGCGGACAGCGTTTCGGCGAGCTGCGCCTTGACAGTGTCGAGCTGTGTCTTCCGCCCCACGAAGAACTTGTCGAGCAACTCGGTCGCCTTACCGGTGACGTGCTCCAGCCCCGTCGCACTGTCCACTGCGGACAGTGCGGTCGCGGTGCCCGCGTCCGGCGCGGCGGGCGGGTCGAGCGGCGCTGCCTCCAGCGCGGCGGAGGCGGTTTCGCCGCGCAGTGCGGCTTCGAATTCCGCGGCCTGCCACGACGGCACCCGGACGTAGACCTGGCCCCGATGGGTTCCGCGGTAGTCCAGCCCGGTGCCTTCGACGGCGTATTCGGTGTCCACCCGGTACAGCACGGTTTCGCCGTCGTACTTCAGCGTGGTCTTCGCCGCGCCTTCGATCGTGGCCGCGGTGGTGAGACTCCTGGACGGGCCCGCGGTGGCGGACGCGGTGGCAGCGATCTTCACCTCTCCCGACGGGATCTTCACCCCGGGCGCGCCGTAGGAAAGCGCCACGCCGACCTCCGTGCCGAAGGCGCCGGCCTGTGCCGTCTTGTCCTTGCGAGTGCTGCTCGCGCTCTGTTCCAGAGTGAGGTCGGAGGTCTCGACGCGCTGGAAATGCGTGGGCGTGGACCGCACGGCGACGCCCGCGGTGCCGTCGGTGGCGGTGAGCACTCCGCCGAGCAGGTGCCTGCCGTGCGTGGCCGGAGTGTCCACGGAGAACCGGCCGGTGATCGCCCGGTGCAGCGATGACCCGGGAACGACCCCTGGCCGCTCCAGCAGCGCGTCCCGGATCGCGGTGAGACCACTGGCGTCCTCCACCACACCGAAGACGCGGTGCACCGCGTCCGGGGCGATGACGGCCTGACGGTCCGCGGTCACCGTTGAGACCTCGCCCGGATAACGCACTCGCAGCGCCGACGGAAGTTCGGTGGTGCGGATCCGGCCCCCGATCGAGATGTCGAGCGCGGTGTCCACATCGAAGCCCGTCTTCTCGGTGGCGGTGACCGTGTGCGTGGTCTCGGCGGTGTGGGTGGTGGCCTGCTGGCGGGTCCGTTCGTCGACCGGTTTCAGCGTGGGCTTGACGGTGAGGAAATGTCCGTCCGCCACCGCCGAGGTCACCGCCACCGCGGCGGAGAGCGGGCTGACGGTGCCGGTGGCCGTCGTGGTGTCGGTCCGGCTGGTGGTACTGGTCGTGGCGACCTTCGGCGTCGCGGCGTCGGTCGTGGCGGGCTGGGTTCCCGTGACCCGCAGGCGCGCCCGCACCGGGGTGTCCCCGCCGACGAGCTGCTCCCCGGCCAGGAGCCTGCGTGTCGCCCCGGCCGGTCCGTGCCGCTCGATCAGGTCCACGATCGCGTGGCGGGCCTGCTTTTCCACGGCCAGTGGCAAGTTGTCGGTCACCGCGTCGACCAGTGCGGCGGCGATGGCGTCCGGTTCGCGCACCGGGTGGCCGAGAACCTGTTCTATCTGACCTGTCCCGAGCAGGCCCCGGCTCAGGTAGACCGGCGGTGTGCCGGGGGTGGGCGTGCGCGGCGCCTCGGTGACCGGCTCCGTTGGCGTTTCGGTGACCGGTTCTGACGGCGTTTCGACGACCGGCTCCGGCGACGTTTCGGTCACCGGCTCCGCCGGCGTTTCGACGACCGGCTCCCGTGGTGTTTCGGTGACCGGTTCCGGCAAGGCCTCGGTGGCCCAGAAGTGGGCGGCCTTCCCCTCGTTCGAGGTGCGGACGAGAACCACCTCGTGACCGTCGCCGACCGAGGTGACGGAACCATCCTCGTTGACCACCGACAGCCGCATCCCGTACCGGTCGGCCACGGCCTGCACGGCGAGGTCACCGGCGGCCGTGGTGTAGTAGCCGGAATCGGTCCGGATGGCCGTCGCCGCCTCGGCCAGTGTCATCGCGGTCCGCCCCTCGGCGGGGGTGAGCAGCAGCCGGTAGCGTTCCGCTTCGGGGCCGGTCGCGTGTTCCACGCGGTCGGCCACCTCAAGCCGGATCTGTTCCCAGCCCGCGTCGCCGAGCCGTTCGCCCGCGGTCGCCGCCAGCGCGTGGAAGAGACACCACCCGTCCGCCGGAACCCACCGTTCCCGGTGGCCGAGGCGGCCGAGTTCCGTGTGCTGCTGTTCGCTGAGTTCGTAACCCGTCTTCCCCGGTGCGGGACGGACGGGCGGAGCCGATCCCGGCTCCGGTGGGTCCAGCGGGGCCCGCACCGTGGATTCCGGACCCGTCAACAGCGCGTGACTCGCGCCGGGCAGGTGCACCTGGCTGGTCATCGTCTGCTCGATCCGCCACAGGTGCCGGGGCAGCAGCGTCGGCGAGTAGTGCACCCGCTGTCCCATCAGGCCGCCGTCCTCGATCACCGCGTTGAGCGGTTTCCGCCCGCCTGGCAACGGTTTGCCGTCGCTGTTGAAGATCCGCTTCCAGTCCCCGGTGTCCCGGTACTCGTCCGGGAGACCGAAGTAGTGCGCGATCTCGTGCGCCAGCACGTTCGGCGAGGTTCCGGTACCCCACTCGACCTGATTGGCGTTCTCGGTATCGGTCAGTTTCACCGTGGTGTGCGCACCGGTGTCCTCGGTGAACTCCAGCCGGACATGGAACTGGTCGCCCGACGGCAGCCGATATCCCTTGTTCAGCAACGAATCCACTCCCGCGAGCGCCTTCGCCCGCGCGTCCGCCAGCGCCTGGAGCGAGATCCCGTCACCCGGCTGGAGATGCACCTTGAGCGTGTACTCCTGCACCCAGTGCCCCGGTTCGACCTCCATCCGCCGCACGTCGTAACGGACGAGGCCAGGGACGAAATCGAGCTTCTTCGGGGTGCTGGACCGGAGGATGTCCCGTGCTTCGTAATCCACCGTACGGACCGGAGCCTTGTCCCGCATCGACTCCCATCGCGACGGCGGCAGCGGATTCTTCGGCTGAGCCCACTCGGCCGTGGTCGATTCGCTGTGCTGCCAGGACACGTCGTTCTTGGGTGGCGCCGACCGGCCCTGCGGGATCGGTTCGTCGAACATCTTCGCGAGTTCGTTGAGCTTGGCTTCGTACTCGGCGGAGTACCGGAAATGGCGGCCGTCCTCGGTGCGCGCCAGCTCGCCGTCGTGCGCGGTGAAATGCTGGTTGAAATGCGGCGGGCCGGACTTGGTTTCCCCGTTCTTGTCCTGGTATCCGCTGAATTCCGTGTACGAGGAGAAATCCGCCTGGTAGTACTGATGGAACTCCTCGAACAGCTTCCGGGCGCTGCCCGGCCGGCGCCCGGGATCGAGCTCGTGGGCCAGTTCGGTGATGAACCGGAACGCCTCCTCGCGGGCTTGCCGGACGTCCTCCTCCTTGTTCGCCTTGAAATAGGCGCCGAACGGATCCGAGTCGACGATCCGCCGGGCTGCGAGGAAATCCCGGTCGCTGTGCCACAGCCCGCGATAGCGGTCCATCATCTCCACGGCCAGTTTGTGCTCGGGCTCCCGGTCATGCCGGGCCTTGCTGTTGCCGAACTGGTTCTTCGAATTGTTCTTCTCGATATCGTGGAACAGGATCGCCTTGGCCAGCGCGTCCACCGGTATGAACCGTTCGCCGTGGTTCTCCCGCTCGGTGAGTTTCAGGTACTGGCCGAGCACCATCTGCGCGTGCTCGTGGAAGGTGTTGACCCCCTTCTTGCCCTCGTCCTTCGCGCTCCGATTCGGTTCGAGTTGTGGCTGGGTGCAGACCTCATCGAACTTGCGGCCCAGTTCGGGGAACTCGCTGAGCAGCTGGTTGACCAGGTCGACCGCACTGCGGTTCCGCAGGGTTTCCGAGAGCTTCCGCCCGGCCTCCTGCTGCCGGAGCCGGTTCGCTCCGCGTTCGGCGTTCCACCGGTGGAAATCGTTGGGGAACGGCGTTTCACCGGTGTTGAAGTCGACCTTCATCCGGGCGTAGTCGGCGGCGAGCAGGCCACCGATCACCGCCTGGGTGGCGATATCCGGGACCTTCGCCATCAGTGCGGCCACCGCGTCCCGGTTCACCGGGGTGAAGGTGAAGGTCGCCAGCGCGCGTTCGGCTTGCTCCCGCACCTTGCTCACCAGGGAGTCCGCCATATTCTCAGGCACCTTGACCGCAGCCAGCTGGCGATGGCTGGACAGCACCGAACGGTACGAGCTCTCCAGCTCCGGTAGTACCTCGCCGGCGATCTTCTGCCTCAACTCCTCCGGACCGAGGGAACGCAGGTCCTGCGTGACGAAGGCGCGGGAGGCCGGTTCGATGATGCTCTTCAGCACCGGACCGGTGAGCACCTCGCGCAGGCCCTGCTGATCGACCTTCAGTTCGCTCGAAGCCACGGCGTTCGGTATCGCCTGGTGGAGGTCCGCCTTAAGGCCGTCCGGCAGATCGGCCAGCTGCTCCCAGAACTTGGTCGGATCACCGACCAGCTCGTGGGCCTTCGTGGTCAGCTCCTCCATGCGCCGCTCGATACCGCGCACGAGTTCCCGCTGGAGTTTTCCGGCCAGCTCGTCGCGGGTCGTCTTGTCCAGCGCGCGCAGATCGGGGTGCCCGGCCACCGCGGTGGCGAAATCCTGGCCGACCTTGCCGAGCACCACGTCCCCGAGTTTCTTCCTGCCTCCCTTGGTCTTCGACTCGTTTGCCAGCAGGCTTTCCAGTGCCGGTGCGTCCTTGGCCTGGTTGAACTCCCCGTTGAACGCCTTCTTCAACGCGGTGAGCGCCTTCGCCGTGGCAGTCGGCAAAGCCTCTTCCAGTGCCTGCCGAACGCCCGCGGGATCGGCCTCGAACGGCGGCGCCTGGCGCAGGTAGTCCTCGAGGACCGGCCCGCCGGTGCGCAGGATCTCGTCGTCGACCCGCTTGACCATGGCGGACATCGGGTCGCGGGTGTTGAGAAACTCGTTGAGCCGTTTTGTGCGTTCCGCGAGGCTGATGTCCACCTCCGGCCGTTCCTTGCCGCCGGGCAGTCCCTCGATGTCCGGGTCAATGAGCGCTGTGCCGCCGTCTTTTCCGTGCAATTCGTTCCAGGTGAGGTGGAATTCGCGCAGTTCCCCGGCCATCTTGAGCAGGGCCGTGGCGCTGTTCTGGAACCCGGCACCCCCGCCTGTCTTGGTCCAGGTGAACCACGGGTCGTAGTCCCGGCCGAGCACATCGGTGTTCGTCATCGACATGCCGAGCCGTTCGTACAGCTTCCCGACCGGCTTGAGCCTGCCGCCCTCGCCGGACAGCGCCGGGTCAAAGGTGTCCGGATCGGTCACGTAGGTGACCAGGGAGCCGTCGACCGCCGTGTTCGCGAGTTCGAGCAGGTGCCCTTGGCCGTCCGGGCCCACCCGGATGCCGAACTGGTTGGCGTCGCCGGTCCAGTCCACGTTCGTCGATTTCGTGAGGTCCGCTTTCCCGGTGTCCTCGTGCAGTGCGCCCTCGGTGACCCGCTGGTAGGTGGCGAGCGGTACCAGATAGGACCGCAGCATCGGCTGGAGCCCGGCGTTGGCGGGGTCCAGCTCGTACTTCTTCAGCCACTGGATCGCCCGCAGCGGGCGGCCCGCCCCGGTCCACATCGGGGCCAGGTTGCCTTCCTTGTTGAGGCCCGGCGACATGGTGATCCTGCCGTGCTCGTCCTGGCGGATGTCCTTGAACCGGGAGGTGCCGAGGGACTGCCCCTCGGCGACCGTGACCTCGGTCGGATGGACGACGGCCGTGTACACCCGCACGAAGTGCTCGCCCGCGATCGTCTCGATTTCGAACTCACCGCGGTGGATCGGGTCCGGTTTGCCATTACCGGGTACCGGGTTCCGGCTCGGTCCCGGATACGAGACACCCGGTCGTCCGATGTGGACGTCCTCGCGGGTGGCCAGGAACCGGCCGTCCTCGGTCCGCACGACATGCACCGGTTCGCCGGTGATCGGGCCGTGCGTGGTGAACTCCCCGTTCCGCTCCAGGACGTGGACCCTGGCGTTGGCGGCGTTGGCGATACCTTCCAGCGAATCCCCGTGCGGCAGGGCGCTTTGCCCGGAGATCGCGGCGAGCGTGTCCGCGACGGCGTGGCGGAAACTCGTCAACGGGTCGTCGCCAGGCACGCGGACCGTGACCGCGCCGTGGATGTCCAGCTTCTCCTGCTGGGCCTTCGGCAGCGTCTCCACCAGCAACGGCGCGGAACGCGCGGTCGGCACCAACGGCGTCGCGGAACCGCGGGCATCGAAGTAATCTCGCAGCACTTCTTGTACCGGCGGGCTGCCCTGGCTCGCCAGCGCCTGATTGAAGTCGCCTACATTCGGCTGGTACCGGATACCGCCGGGTGCGGGCTGGTAGGTGGCCGGAAAGTGCAGGTATTGCGAGGTGCCCCCGCGCCGATCCGCCAGCGCGTCGGTGACCAGCCGGGCAAGCAGTTCGGTAGCCGCCTCGTCGGGGTTGATCCGACGCTGGTAGGGCCCCTCGTCCGGGTGACCGGCGAACGCTCGACCGGGGTCATGCGCGTGCAGGTGCATGAACTCGTGGGTAAGCAGGTGCCGCAACGCCATGCCCTGGTGAGCCGGATTATCGGTGAGTTCGCCGAGCATATCGGTGTTCAGCAGCACCCGGTCCGAGGTCG
Organism: Amycolatopsis sp. NPDC059021; assembly: GCF_042739895.1. Taxonomy (NCBI): domain Bacteria; kingdom Bacillati; phylum Actinomycetota; class Actinomycetes; order Pseudonocardiales; family Pseudonocardiaceae; genus Amycolatopsis; species Amycolatopsis sp. NPDC059021. The sequence goes on along the minus strand of NZ_JBHYIQ010000025.1, from coordinate 77,918 downwards.
CCCGCGCGGGATTGGAGTCGAAAACCTCCAGCAGCGGATCGATTTCGTACTTCTTGGCGAGCGCGTCAAGTCGCTGCCGTGCCCGGGAGCCGGGCTGACCCAGCTCACTGACGAAGCCCGGCTCGAGAATCTCCGCGCGCAGCTTCGGATTCGGATATCCGCCCTCCGGATCGAGCAGCTGATCCAGCGCGAAATGCTTCGCGAAGGTCACCTTGTCGACCTGAACGACCTGTCCGGCCGACACCCGGACCTCGGGTACCGGAACCCCGCTCCTGCGCAGTTCGGCGAACAGGGCGTTGAATCCGGCGCGCACCGGCGCCAGGTCGAGCTCGACCGGCACCGCGCCCTCATGGGTGGCATGCACGGTCAGCGGATCGGGACCGGCGGTGTCCGTCAGCGAGCGGGCGGCGGTGTCCCGCAACCCCTGGTACCACTCCGGCTGCCGGTCGCGCGGCCAGCGCGTTTCCACGCTGGACGGCGGGGAGGGGCGGGAGACCGGCTGCGGGCTCCGCACGAGCGGGTCGGAGTCGGGCTTGCCGTCCTGCGTGCCATACGCATAGTCGGCACCGCCGAAGTCGTTCCGGATTCGCGTCTTGACACTGTCCGGCAGGGTGACTTCCACCGCCTGCGATTCCTTGACCGTAATAGTCTGGCCGGTACTCGGATTCCGGATCTCCCTGGGGACCTCCACGATCTCGAAGGCGGAGATCGCCCGCACGGAGTTCTTGTCCACCTCCGTGACCAGGTCGAGCACCGCGTGCCAGGCAGCCTCCCGCTGGGCCTCCGGCAGCCGGTTGATCGTCCGCGCGGCGGGCGCCAGGAAGAGATAACCCGGCCGGGCCGCGAGTTCGCGGTGCAGGCTGGTCACCGCGCCCTTGACCGCGTCCAGCACGGTCCGCTGATCGAACGCGGGCTGCCTGGCCGAACCGCCGAGCCAGCTCTGCGAGGACTCCACGTGCACGACCGTGTCCGGCACCTGGGGGAACTGGTCCTTGGTGATGCCGAGCTGGTTGGCGAGTTCGGTGTAGGTGAACATGTGCGGACCGGTCCGGAAGATCGTGTCGTCCTTGACGTTCTCCTTCAGGTTGACCCGGTGTTTCGTCGCCTCCGACGCGTTCTCGAGCCCGAACAGTTCCAGCCTGCTCTTGCCGAGGTTGCCGCCGATGAGGTCGAGGTACCGGCGCACCGCGGTGGTCCCGGCCGCCGCCACCAGCGCGGAGTTGGTGATCCGGCCGTCCCGGTCCCTGGAGAGGCCGAAGCCCAGCTTGTCCCCGGCGATCTGCTCGACATTGGCGGACAACGGGGACCGCGCGCCGGGTTCCGGAGGCCGGACGGTGTTGTCGCCGTCGGTGTAGACCCCGCCGAAGCGGTTCAGGATCTCCAGCCGGATCAGGTCGCTCGCGCTCGCCCACCCGGCCGGGTTGCCCCTGGCGCGCTCGGTGCGCACCTCGGCGTCGAACACCATCGGGTTCTGCGCGGTGAACACCTCGTCCAGGTTCACCAGGCGGACATTGTGCTGCTCGGCCCAGTGCGCCATCTCGGCCACGTCGCGCTGGCGTGGCGTCCGGTTCCCTTCCTCGGCGCTCCGTGCCTGCTCGATGTCCTCGCGCGCGACGTCCGTCCACACCACGAAATCGAAATCCGGGTTGTCCTTCGCCGATTGCGCGATGTTGTCCCGGAACTCCCGTCGCGCGCCGCCGTCGTCGAACAGCGCGCCGCCCATCCAGATGCTGTGCACCAGGTGCGGGACCTTCTGGTGCTTGACGCCCCATCCGCTGTTCCGGCCGACCAGCGCCCCCTCGGTCACCCGGTCCCGGTGCTCGGTCAGCCGGCCAGGCCGCAATGCGGACGGTTCCGGTTTCGGGCCGAGCAGATCCAGTTTCCGGAAGAAGTCGACGCGCTTACCCGCGTGCAGCTTCGCGTAGTCGTACTTGCCGAGGAAGTCCGGCGCCTCGGGCGCCCGGCGCACACCGAACGGGTCCTTGCCCAGCTTCGGATGGTCCGGCGTCGCCTGTTTGCCGAGGGCCGCGGTGAGCTGCTGCGCCGAGAACACCGGGCCGGTACTCGTCGTCGTCGGCGACGTGACGGGTGGCAGCGGGGCCGGGCGGGCGGCGGGCAGCACCGTGGGCGAGTACTGCCGGTGGTCCGACGAAGAGACGGTCGGGTGATAGGCAGCCGACTTGCTGGTATCGGTGGTCGACGGGAGCAGGCCGACCAGTTTCGCCGTTCGCTCCGACCAGATCTGGTACCCGGTGATCTGCCCGAGATCGGTGACCTGAGCCGGCGTCTGCTTGAGGCTCGGCGCCTGCCCGCCGGGCACGTCCGCCATGCCGCGCCACTCGAAGGTGACCGCGCGGCTCGGGTCGGTGGCCTTGGGCATCTTCCCGATCGCTTCGCCGGTCAGCGCGGAAACCAGGTCCTTGCCGTGCTCGTGCACCTCGCCGAGAATATTGTCTATTTTGTACTGACCATTCACGGAAAGGTGCTGTTTGGCCGCCTTCACCTTGGCGCCGAGGATGTCGTTGCCCTTCTTGAGGTCCGCGAGGAGATCGGTGATCGCCGGGGCCGGACGCGTCTTCCGCCCCTTGAGGTCTTCCCGGACGACATCCTCGATCTGCTCGACCCACGGCGTGGAGTTCTTGTCCAGTTTGGCGTTCGGGAACAGCACCGTGGCCGGATCCGCGATCGAGTCGAGCCAGGCGCGCGCGGTGATCCGGCTCGATTCCTTGAAATTTTCGGGGTACAGCAGCTGGTTGTCCGAAACCTTGAGATTGGCCAAATGCTGCTGCCACAACACCTTTTCCGGATCGGAAAGCTGCTGCCACAGGCCGTGGAAATCCCGGCGGACCATGAAGTGGTGATAGGGCTTCTGCTGCACCGTGCCCTTCGGGAGCACGCCGAAGCCCTGCTTGTCCAGGGTCAGGTACAGGTGGGCGAGGCTGGCCAGCCCCTTCACATTTCCCTTGGTGTCGCCGGGGATGTTGATCTGATCGAATTCGGCGATCCGCGCCTTGAGGTCGGCCTGCAGGTCGTGCTTCCCGGCCGTGGCCTCCCGGCCGAAGCCGGTGTCCGCGATTTCCTTGAGCACCTTCGGCAACGCGGCCAGCGAGCTGTCGAACGTCGCCTGCGGCCGGACCTGGAACGCGATATCGATCGCTTCGTTCGGCCTGCCGACCTTGAGGGTCGGCTGATAGGGCTGGTCCGCGATCGGCCTCGGCTTCCCGTCCCTCTTGAGCCGATCCCGGTAGGCGTCCCACACCTTGGCGATATCGACCTGACCGCCACCGTGGACCAGCTGGTCCGCGAGGACCGTATTGAACGTGGTGATGCGGTCCAGCACGGCCTGGTGGTTGTGCGTGCCCACCGGCTGGGTCACATACTCCAGCACGGTGGACTTGCCGATCGGTTTGCCATCGGTGCCCAGCCATTTCGTGGAGGCCTTGTCCCGGTTGTCGACGGTGAGCTCCCACAGCGTGTGGTCCTTGCCGTCGCTGCCCCGGACGACGTCGGAAAGCACGGTGGTCTTCGCCCTCGCGTCGCCGGTTCCGGTGTGCACCGAGAGGAAGGTCTGGAACTCGAGGCCCACCCCGGGTTTCGTCCAGTCCGGGGCGAGCGTGGCCAGTTCCTGGCTGGTGACGAGATCGACCGTCGGCGACGGCGTGCGCTGGACGGACGCCAGGTCGGTGTTCGGGCTCGACGGGACGGGGTGGGCCACGACGGTCGGCTGGTAGTGCCGGTCCGGGCCGAGCGTCGGCTGGTACCGGTGGCCGGTCTCCTGCGGTGACGGCGGGGCCGGACGGCTCATCGGCGGCACCGGCCTCGGGGTTGGCGTGTCCGATGTGGACGGAGTGAGCGACGGCGTGGCGCTGGCGGGCACCGGCACCGGAGTCGGCTGCGGCGCCGGGTGTCCGGGCTTCGGCTCGGCGGACACCGGCGGCGGGGTGACCGTGGACGCGGGGGTGGAGGCGGCGAGCTGCGAGCCGTGCGGCGGGGTCTGCGGACCGGCCTTGACCGGACCGTCCAGCGCCGGGATACCTTGCGGGGCGGGGGTGTTCTGGTGCGCGGTGCTCGGCGAGGCGGGCTGCGTCGTGGGCTGGGTGGTCGCCGCGGGCTGGGGCAGCGACGCGGGGTGCGAGGTGGCCGGGGTCTGCGCGGTCGAAGCGGCCGTCGAGGTAGCTGGCGGCGGTGTGCTCGCCGCGGGCCGCGAGGTTTCCGGGGTACGGACCGGCTGCGGGGCCGGTTCGGTCTGCGTGTGCGTGGTCACCGGGGACTGCGCGGCCTGGTGACTCGGCTGCGACCGCACCGGATGCGACTGCACTGGCTGCTGCTGCGTCTCGTGCTGCGTGATCGTCGGCTTCGGCTGCGCGGGCTTGCCGGGCTCGGCGGGCACCGAGGGCTTGACCGGTTCCGTGGACTTCGGTGGCTCGGGCGTGGTCTTGGGCGGCGCCGAGGTGTGCTCGGTCTTCGGGGAGACCGGACGTTCGGTCTGCTTCGGTGCCGTCGATGGCGGCGTGACCGGGTGTGCCTGGGCCGGTGGCGGCGCGGTGGTGTCCACCTTCCCGCCACTGTCCGATGTGGACTGCCGGGATGCCGGCGTCGAATCCGGCTGCGCGCTTGTCGTCCGGGTGCTGGGGTCCCTGGTCGGCTTCCCGCCGGTTTCGGTCACCGGCGAGTCGGTCATGGGCGGCATCTTCGACAGGCCCAGCTTGTCGATGCCTTCGACATGCGCGTTGGCGATCTTGTTCTTACCGGCCTGTGTGCCGCCGCCCTTCTTCTTCCTGCCACCGATTCCGTCGACCGCGCCCTCGATCGCGCCCGCGGACGCCGCGGCCGGGTTGAGCCCGTTCCAGTTCCCCTGCACGACCCCGCTGACCTGCTCGGTCAGCCATTCGTGCAGGCCGCCCTTCGTCATCTCGCCCGCGATCGAATGGGAGAACTTCGGCGCGAACCGCTTCCCCGCCGCGCCGAGGCCGAAACCGATCACCCCGCCGATGGCGCCGGCGATCGCGGCGCCCTTGGTCAGGTCGGTGTCCCATTTCGTGCGATCGCCCTTGAGCATCTGGATGCCCTGGATCGCCGCGTCCATCCCGACCTGGAAGACGATGCCGAACAGCACCGCCATGACCAGGTTCTTCAGCACGACCTGCACGGAGATCCGGGCCGCGGCCTGCATCGCGGGAATGGTGGCGGTGGACGCGCCGAAGGTCCAGAACGCGTTCGCGAGCGCCCAGGCGATCTGCATCGCCAGCATGATCAGCGTCCCGACGATCATGTACTTGGCGTATTCGACCTGGAGCGCGGTCTCCCTGGCCAGGTCACCGAGCTGCTTCGCGGTGACCGCGACGTCGGGCACCTGCGCCTTGAACGCCTGGGTGAACTTCCGGAACTCCTCGGACGCGGTGCCCTGCAACGCGCTGAGCACCGCGGCGGTGACCGAGTCGACCTCGCCCTGTACAGCGGTGAGCTCCCTGGATGCCTCCTCCCAGGCGACGGCCAGGACGCGGAGCTTGTCCTCGTCGCCCTCCGGCCACGCGTCACCGCCGACGATCTGCACCAGCCAGGTGAGCTCGGAAGGGATCTGCAGACTCATCAGGCCCCCTTGGCCCGTTTCGTCACCTGCTCCGCCGATGCCACGGCGTTCCGTTCGGTGCGCTGGAAGCCCTTGGCCATGGTGTTCACCCCGTCCCCCATGCTGCGCACGACCTCGCCCATTTCCCGCATGGCCTGCAGGACGTCCTTGCTGTTCTTGTCGTAGTTCTTCTCGAACGCCTTGCCGGTGTCGTCGGCGCCCCAGCAGTTCCCTGCCGAAACCGTGGCGTTGTGCAGCGCGTTGTAGATCCGGTCCAACCGGGCGGCGAGGTTTTCCGCGTCGCCGGCGGTCTTGCCCAGCCGCTCGGTGTCGACGCCGAACGGTTGGCTCATCACCACCACCGCTTTTCGCCGTCGACCTGCTCACGCCTGTCCCGTTTGTCCGTCTCTTGTGGACGGACGAACCGCGGATCGTCCTCGACCAGCCCGCGCACGTCCTCGGTCATCGGCGGGTGCTCCGGCAGTACGCCGTCGGCCAGGTCCCGGAACTCCTCGGGCAGGTGCGGTTTCAGCAGCGCTTCCATTTCCGCCGTCGCCTGCTGCCGCGCATCGGCGATGGTCGCGAGCAGGACGGTGGCCAGCTCGGCGGGCGCCATCCGCCGGTACGCCGGGGTGGGGAAGCTGAGATCGCTGATCTCGCCCTGCGCGCCGACGGTCACCGCGACCGCGCGGCCGGGTGCGGTCGCGGTCACCGAGATCTCCTTGAGCTTGCGCTGCGTCTCGGACAGCTGTTCGCGCTGCCGCCGGTAGTCGGCGAGCAGGTCGCCGATCCGTTCGTCGTAGGACGAAGTCATGAAATCTCCTTGCAGGCACGGGAAGGCTCCGCGTCGGACGGGAGGGCGGTCCGGCGCGGAGCCAGGGGCCCGCCGGGCCGGCGCCCGCGGCGGGTGCGGGGCCGGGGGAACGGCGGGTTACTCGACGGTCCGCGCTAGCCGGGCCGTCCGATCACGCCCGGTGGGGCGTCCGGGTTGGCGCCCCACACGTCCTCGTCCTCCACCAGCCAGGTGGTCCGTTCCCGTTCCCGTTCGCCCTGACCGGCCGCGCCCGGCGCACCGGCACCCATCGGCATCCCGCCGACGCCGGAGCCGCCCTTGCCGGTACCGGCCCCCGTCGTCCCGCCCTGACCGGCGGCACCGGCACCGGAAGCTCCGGCGCCGTAAGGCTTGACACCACCGCCGCTCAGCGACGCCCCTCCGGCGCCATACGGTTTGACGCCACCGGCGCCACCGCCGCCGCCGCGCGGCACGCCACCGGGATAAGGCGACAGGCCACCGCCCGGCGGCTTGCCCCCGGGGTATGGGCTGAGCCCGCCACCCGGTTTCCCGCCCGCGTAAGGCGTCAGACCGCCCGGCAGCCCGCCGGAATAGGGCACCAGGCCGGCGCCGCCGGGGACGGGACCGCCGCCACCGGGTACGTATGGCGTGAGACCGGCACCGGGAGGTGTGGTCACTCCGCCGCCGGGAAAGGTGGCCGGGGCCGCACCGGCGAGGCCGGTGCCCGGGTCGTACGGATCGGGTTTGAGCCCGAGGTCACCGGGACTCAGCGGGGCGGGCACGCCACCGGGATACGGACTGGGACCGCCGGAACCGGTGGCGCCCGAATACGGGATCAGCCCGCTCGAGCCGTCACCGCCGGGGAACGGGCTCGGCTCGCCGCCGGGCCCGGCACCGCCGAAACCGGGGAAGTTCTGTGGGCTCCCGCCACCACCCGGCGGCGGAAACTGCGGCGGGGTGATCCCGTCGGGGCCGCCTACCGGCGGAGGCTTGATCTCGTCGGGGGACTTCGGCACCGGGGCGTCGAAGTCCCGGACCTTGACCGAGTACTCCCCGGCCAGGTCCTTGATCACCTTCCGCATGTCCTGGTCGAGCATCTTGACGACCTCGGGCTTCGCGGAAACCTGGATCAGCCCGTTTTCCATCTTCGGCGCACCGAGCTTGACCGCCTCGGCGGCGTACCACTGGTCGATCGCTTCGAGCTGGTACTGCGCGGCGTTCAGCTTGTTACCGGCGTCCACAATGGACCGGGGCAGCGAAGCGGATCCACCGAACGGCGGCTTGTTCACCCTCTCGACGTGGGCGTCGAAGACCTTGCCGTAGTAGTCCATGGCATTGCGGAAGCCCTCCGCGGCAGGGCCCTTCCACGGGCCGTCCGGGCCCGCGATGGCCTTCGCGTGCACCTGCACGGTGTCCCGGCACAGCTCGAACACCCGTGCCAGCTTGGCGAACTTGTTCCCCGCGTCGAAGAAGGACTGGGGATTGGCGTTCGCCGTCCTGGCCGCCTCGCCACCGTGTTCCTCGGAACCGCCGTTGACCGCCGCCTTGATCTGTTTCCATGTCCAGGAGCCGTAATCGTCCCCGGTGGGAACGTCCTTCGACTGCACCATTTTCTCGCGCCAATCTCGTTTCTAGGCCCCGCCGGCGGGAGCGCCGCCCCCGCCGGGCATCCCTCGCCCGAACGCCTGCATCAGCTGGGCGACGTCCCCGGCGCCCTTCGAGTTGAGCTCCTCGGTCGTCTTGTACTTGGTGGCCAGCTCGTTGATGCCGGAAACGAGCTTCTCGAAGGCGGTGCCCATTCTGGTCAGCGTGGTGACGTATTCCTTCTTCAGCCCGCCTTCACCATCGGACCCCACGGCCACCGCCCTGATTTTGTGGCCATGCTGGAAGTTGCCCGCCTTGATGTCGATCGACTGGATGTCCTTCAGTGCTTCCTTGATCGTGGGCAGGAGCTGTTCGATGGCCCGGCCGAAATGCTTGAGCGCCATGTCGTCCACCGAGACCTGGCCCTTGCCGCCCTCGGACTTGTACACCGGCGGGACGGGCAGCGGTCCGCCGTCCTCCGGCTGGTGATCAGCGGGCCGGTCGCCGAAACCGTTGTACTGACCGGCCTTCGCGAACTCGTCCTTGGCCTTGTTCGCCGCGGCGTTGCGGTTGGCTTCGGCCATGGCGATGCCTTCAACGGTCACGGCCTATTTCCTCCCGACGCCGAGGCTGTTCCACATGTCCGAGCCCTGGTTTTCGGCCTTGCCGTAGCTCGTCATGATCTCGGCGAGTGCCTGGCGGGCCTGCGCGAGCAGGACGGGCATCTGCGCCGCGGAGGCGTCCCACTTCGCTTTGCACTGCTGGTAAGAGGCCTTCGCTTCGCTCTGCCATTCGGCAAGGCTCTTCTCGGTGTTGCTCTCCAGCGTGCCGAGCATGGTCTTGATCTGCTTGTCGACGCCCTCCATCTGCTCGAGGACACCCTGCACGCGGCCGAAGTCGATGGTGTACTGCGCCATGTCGATGGTTCTCCCTGTTCGGTGCTCGATGTCTGACTACAGGCCGGGCAGGCCGGGCATCGCGCTGCCCGCCATGTCGACCGCGCTCTGCTCGGTCTTGACGTAGGACTTCGTGTTGCCGTGCAAGGCTTCCAGCATCGTGCCGAGCTGCTTGACGATGTTCTGGTACTCGTGGCACCAGGCGTTCATCGAGCTCTTGAACCGGACGGAGGCGTCGCCGGTCCACGCCACGTTCAGCTGCTGGATGTTGTTCTGCATGGTGTTCTGCGTGGTGTTGGACGTGCTCAACGCGGCCTCGAACTCACCGGCCGCCTTCTGCATCGCCGGTGTGGAAACCGAAGTGGGTGACGTCATGGTGTTCCCCTCTCCGCGAGATCCCGGATTCCCGGGAATCGCACAAGTTCTTGTCGACGTAGGGCGAGACGCCGAATCTGCCGATCAGGATGGCGCAGCGCGGTAAGCGGCCGGTCAACGTCGGATCAACGGCCTCGTACCAGCGCTCCACCGAATTCCGCAAAGGACACCGGGCGGCGGAGATCAGCGGGCGTGGCCGAAGACCTGGGTCTCGCCGGCGGTGTAGGCCGCCAGGAGCGGTTCGATGACCGGGGCGGGCGGCAGCAGACGACGTTCTTCGGCCGTGGCGTACCGCCAAAGCCAGGGCTGCATCCAGGAGACGAGCTCGGGCGGGGTGGATTTGCGGATCTCGGCTTCGGCCGCGGCGTACCGCGCGGCGCTCACGTGGCGCAGGATGACGGGGAACAGATGCTGTTCCTCGGCGTCGATGTGCTCGATGAGCAGGTCGCGCTGTTCGACCAGGAGCGCGGCGAGCCGTGGCGCGTGGCGGACCGGGTTCTCCGCGAAATGCGCGGCGGTGACGTCCGCGGCGTCCTGGAGCCGGTCGAGCACCTCGTGTTCGCCGATGTACGGGACGAGGTCGACGGCCCGGCCCGCCGCGGCGGCGATCACGGGCCAGAGCCGGTCGTCCTCGTTGCGGTGATGGTGACGCACGGCGGCGTTGTACCGCTGGATGTACGTGGTGACGGCGCCGGCGCGGGTGAGCGGCATCGCCCTCGCGCCGGCGCCGGACAGCAGGGCGGCCAAACGCGCGATGTCGCCGAGGATGGCGCGGTGGCTCAGGCGGATGCCGGTGAGGTCGGGCAGCGCGGACGCCGTGTCCGTCGCCGCTGGGGCGGAGCTGTTGGTCATGCCGCTCACCGTGCGTGGCGGTGTTCAACGCGAGATTGACGACCGATCAACAGCGCGCCCGGCCCGGGTTCCGGGCCGCGCAGAAGCGTACCCAGGCGCTGCAGACCGTCCACAGTGGTCAGGTTCGCCCCGGTGGCGTCCGCCGCGCGCATGACCGGCGTCATGATCGTCACCTCGGGCTCCCGGGAGCTGAGCGCCGTGTACAGGCGGGCGACGTACCGGGCGACGGCGGCCGGGCTGTCCGGATTCTCCTCGTCGCCCGCGAACTGCGCGGCCTTGTACATGGTGTGTTCGGCCTCCTCGGGCCGGTCCGTCGCCCACAGCACCAGTGCCAGCAGATTGCCCGCCATGTGGCGGCGCTGCGTGTCGTCCGCCTCGTCGGCGCAGGCGAGCGCCAGGCGCAGATCGGCCTCCGCCAGGTCGTGCCGCGCCGCGAGGAAGGCGAGCCAGGCGCGGATGTGCAGCGCCCTGGCCCGGTACTCCGGATCCCGCAGCACCCGGGCCCGCTCGGCGGCGTCCCCCGCGATCCTGCTGATCTCCAGGTAGTGGGTCAGGCCCATGAAGTGCCCACTGACCCCGACGACGCCGAGCAACTCGACGGCCGTGCGCAGCGCCTGCGGCCCGCTCGGCAGCAGCTGTTCCATCGTGGCGGTCAGCAGCGCGTGCTCGGCGCCGAACCACGCCCGCACCTCCGCGGTGCCCGCGAAGGCCACGCCCGCGTGCCGCACCGGACGCAACCACGCACGCGGAGGCTCTCCGGGCACGACGGTGCGCGAAGCCCGCAGCACGGTGGCGATCAGCATTTCCGCGACGCGCACGAGTGCCGCCTCGCGCTCCGCGGGGCTCTCCGCCTGTTCGGCGCGGTGGCGCGCATACAAGCGCAGCAAGTCGTGGAAACGATAACGGCCCGGTGCGTGCGACTCGAGCATCGCGGCGTCCACCAGTGTCTCGGCGAGGGCCTCCGCGGTGCGTTCGTCCGTGTTCAGCAAGGCGGCCGCCACCGACAGCGGGACGTCCGGCGCGTCGGAGAGGGCGAGCAACCGGAAGGCGCGGGCGGCATCGGGCGTCAGCGCTTCGTAGGCGAGGCGGAAGGCCGACGCGACAGCCAGATCGCCGACGCGGAGTTCGTCGAGCCGGGCGCGCTCGTCGCGCAGCCGCTGGTCGAGCGAGGCGATGCTGCGGCCGGGGCGGCCGGCGAGCCGGGACGCCGCGATCCGCACCGCGAGCGGCAGCCGTCCGCAGGCCGCCACCAGGGAACGCGCGGCCACGGGTTCGGCGTTCACCCGCTCGGCGCCGACGATCGCGGCGAGCAGCGCCAGCGCCTCGGACTCGGGAGGGAGGCCGAGATCGAAGCAGCGCGCGCCGGGGAGCGCGAGATCACGAGCGCGGCTGGTCACCAGCACGGCACAGCCCGCGGTACCCGGCAGCAACGGGCGGATCTGCTCGGCGTCCCGTGCGTTGTCGAGGACGAGCAGCACCCGCCGGTCCGCGAGGAGGCTGCGGTAGAGCGCCGCCCGGCCGGCGAGGCCGAGCGGGATCCGGTCGGCAGGCGTGCCCAGTGCCGTCAGGAGGTCGGCGAGGACGCTGGCAGGTTCGGCGGGTGTGCTGCCCGTCCGCAGATCCACGTGGAGCCGCCCGTCGGGGAACGCTCCGCCCAGCGCGTGCGCGACGTGGATGGCGACGGTGGTCTTGCCCACCCCCGCGGTGCCGCTGATGGTGCACACCGTGACCGCGTGGGCCTGGCCCGTGCCGCCCTCGGCCAGGACCCCCCGGATCGCGCCGACCGTCGCGGCGCGGCCGGTGAAGTCGGCGATGTCGGCGGGAAGCTGCTGAAGCAGCGGCCGGACCAGCGGCACGGACGGCGGCGCGGCCGCCCCGCCATCGGCCTCTGTGTCCACTGTGGACACCAAAAGCGCCGGGTCGGCGGCGAGGATCCGCCGCTGCAACTCGGCGAGCGCGGCCGAGGGCTCGACCCCGAGCTCGGTACGCAGCGCCTGGCGCGCGGCACGGTGGACCGCCAGCGCATCGGCCTGACGCCCGCAGCGGTAGAGGGCGAGCATGAGCAGTTCGCTCAGGCGCTCGCGCAGCGGGAACTCCGCGACCATGGCCTGCAGCTCCGGCACCGACTGGGCGTGCCGCCCCAGCTCGAGCGCGTAGCCGAACAGGGCCTCGCGCACGGTGGTGCGCATTTCCTCCAACCGATCCCGTTCGCGCTGCGCCCAGGGGCCGGGCACACCGGCGAGCGCGCCGCCGCGCCACCGTGCCAGGGCACCGGCCAGCCGGTCGTGCACCGCGCGGACACCGCCGCTCCGGTCGGCCGCCTCCCGTTCGAACAGGACGGAGTCGACCTCGATGTCCCCGGCCCGCAGCGCATACCCGCCCGGCACCGACGGCAGCACGCCGCCGCCCTCCCCCGCGCACCGGCCCGGTTCGAGGACGGTCCGAAGCCGGGAAATGTAGGTCAGGACCGTGCGGTGACCGGTCCGCGGCGGCTCCTCGCCCCACAGCCCGTCCACCAGCTCGGCCATCGAAACCGCTCGCCCCTCACGCAGCAACAGCATCGCGAGGACGGCGTGCTGCTGCGGGGACCCCACGTTGAGCGGCTCCTCGCCGGACCATGCGCTCACGGGCCCGAGCAGATGAAAACGAAGCCTGTCTTTTCGATCGAACACCTGAAATTCCTCCCCCCGAAGACTCAGCGCGCCGACGCCACGACTACCTGTTCACGTTCCGGGAGCAGGGGGCCGGGCGGGCCGAGCCGGAGCAGGTTCGCCACCTGATGGCATTTCGCCCACGCCTCTTCGGGCCGGTCGCCGATCGCGCCGGTGAGTTCGAGCGCCAGTTCGCGGGTGGGCAGCGCCCCGCGGCCGTGGCCCGTGCGGTGCGTCAGCGCCCAGCAGAGCAGGTCTCGCAGCGCCACTTCCTCGGCCGGGGGGGGGGGGGGCCGGCGGGCGGGGCGCCGCCCGCGCGGGCGGCCGGGGGGGCGGGGGGGGCGGGCCCCCCCCGGAGTAGTCAGCTGGGGGCCGCCGGG
>NZ_JBHYIQ010000025.1:49962-64808 GCF_042739895.1 Amycolatopsis sp. NPDC059021 | reverse complement strand
GACAGCCCGAGGCCGAACAACTCGGGCCAGGGATGCGGCCGCACCCGCACGTAGGAAAACCAGTGCAGCGCACGGGCGACCGCGATCACGTCGTGGTGCCAGCGGGCGTGCGCCGCGTACCGGATCGCCGGGATCCAGTTCCCCGCCTCGGCGTCCAGCCAGGCCTCGGCTTCCGCGCAGGTGCGCAGCGGAACCGTAGCGGGTTCGCCGCACGGCTCGGCTCGTTGCCACACGTCGAACAGCAGGCCCGCGCGGGTCGCGGTGTGCACGAGCCACGCGTTCGCCCGGTCGGTGGCCGCCCGCCGCGCCGACGGGGATTCCTCCTCCCGGAACCGTTCGACGGCGAACGCCCGGAGCAGCCCGTGGAGTTCGTACCGGTCGCCGTCGCGCCGCACCAGGCTCGCCTCGGCCAGCATCGTCAGCGCGTGGGTGGCGTCTTCCGGTTCGATCCCGGCGGCCACCGCGGCCAGCGCCGGGGTGAAGTCCGCGCCGGGGATGACCGACAGGTGCCGGAAGACCAGCCGGGCCCGTTCGCCGAGCCTGCGGTAGGACACCGCGAAGGCCGTCCGGACCTGGAGATGACCGGCGGACAGCAGGGACAGCCGCCGCTCGTCGGCCAGCATCGCGGCCAGGTCCTTCACCGTCCACTGTGGACTCACGGCCAGCCGGTGCCCGGCCAGCCGCAGGGCCAGCGGCAGATTTCCGCACAGCCGCGCGACTTCCGCGGCCGCGTCGGGCTCGGCGTGCACCCGCCGCGCACCGGCGATCCGGGCCAGCAGGGCCACCGCGTCACTGGGCCGCAGCACGTTCAGCACCCGGTGGTAGCCGCCGGTGAGCTCGGTCAACGCTCGCCGGCCCGCCACCAGCACGAGGCATCGGGCGGTCCCGGGGAGCAGCGTCCGGACCGCGGCCGCGGCGGGCACGTCGTCCAGCACGATCAGCATCCGCTTGCCGTCGAGCAGCGACCGGTAGAGCCACCCCCGTTCCGCGAGCGATCCGCGGATCTCGGTCTCGGGCACGCCCAGCAGGCGCAGCAGCCGGTCCAGTGCCCGCGCCGGGGTCAGCGGTTCGTCCATGCCCCGCAGGTCGAGGAAGAACCGGCCGTCCGGGAACAGGTCGGCCAGCGCGTGCGCGGCGGTGGTGAGCAGGCCGGTCTTGCCGACGCCCGGCAGCCCGGAGATCGCGGCGACCGGTACCTCCGCCGCTCCCTGCGCGACCTGTTCGGCGAACGCGCGCAGCTCGGCGAGTTCGGTGTCGCGGCCGATCAGTTCCCCGGACGGGTCCGGTTCGGACGGCCCGGCCGGAACGCGGCGACGGCCACGGCGGGCCGCGGCGAGGAATTCCGCCCGCGCCCGCTCCTCCAGCCGCAGCGCGCCGGCCAGCGCGTCCACCGACCGCCGCTGCGGACCTCGCGCCCTGCCGCGTTCGATGTCACCGATCGCGCGCACGCTCAGTCCCGACGCCTCGGCGAGTTCCTCCTGCGTGAGCCCGGTCGTCTGCCGGTGCCGCAGCAGCAATTCGCCGAACGCCGTCTCTTTCCCCCGCTGCATGATGCCCCTCATTGCTCTCTCGTCCCGGCGCCTCGAACCCCCAGCGGCGTGACATCACACAGTGTTAGGCCCGACCCCCCGTTTTGCCTCACGGTCCGCACCGCAATACTTAACGAGCACCCCGGATCAGCCCTTCGGGCACTCCGCTTGGTGACAGTGGGTGATGATCCTGGTGCGGGGGAGGTACCACGGTGGTTCTGGAGATGACGCGGCCCCTGATCGGCCGCGAGGACCAGCTGGCCCGGGTGCGCGAGGTGCTCGCGGCCGGGACCGGGACGCTGGTCTTCGAGGGACCGCCCGGGGCGGGCAAGACCGCCCTGCTGGCGGCGGCCGGGAGGCTGGCCGGAGCCGACGGCCTGCCGGTGGCCAGTGCCCGGGCGCATCCGCTGAAGGGGGATTTCACCTTCGGCGTCGCCCGGCAGTTGTTCGAACCACTGCTGGCGGCGCTGCCGGAAGAGGAACGCGCCGCCGCGCTGAGCGGCATGGCCGCCCCCGCCGGGCAGGTGATCGGCGGAAACGCCGAATATGACAACGATGTCGGTGACACCTTCGCCGTGGTCCACGCGCTGTACTGGCTCACCGCGCGGCTCGCCGAGCGACGACCTCTGGTACTGGCGATCGACGACGTCCAGTGGGCGGACACCGCCACGCTGCGCTGGCTGCTGTACCTGGCCCGGCGCGCCGAAGGGCTGCCCGTGGTGCTGCTGGCCTGCCGCAACATCGCCGAGCCCGGCGCCGATCCCGGGTTGCTGGCCGAACTGGCCGACACCCTCGCCGGTGTCGAAGTGCCCTGGCTGACCACCGGCGAAGCGGCGGAGCTGATGACCGGCGTGTTCGGCCGCTCCCCCGATCCGGGTTTCAGCGCCGCCTGTCATCGCGCCACCGCGGGCAATCCGTTCCTGCTCGGCGAGCTGGCCACCGCGCTGGCCGCCCAGGGCCTGGCCCCGACCGAGGAGGCCGCGGACCGGGTGGCCGACCTGGTCCCGGACACCGTTGGCGAATGGGTGGCCACCCGCATCCCGGCCGGTTCGGCGGCCGCCGAGCTGGCCAAGGCGGTCGCGGTGCTGGGCGACGGCACCGACCTCGCCACCGCCGCGGCGCTGGCCGGTCTCCCGCTGGACCGCGCGGGCGCGGCGGCGGACGCGCTGGCCGCGCTGCGCTTCCTGGCCGGCACGCATCCGCTGGAGTTCGTCCACTCGATCGTCCGCAACGCGGTCCTCGCCGGGATCGCGCCGGGCGAACGCCAGGAAGCCCATCGGCGGGCCGCCCGGCTGCTCCACGAGCGGCGCCGGGCGGACGAACAGATCGCCGCGCAGCTGCTCGCGTCGGAGCCGACCGGGGAACCGTGGGCGGTCGACGCGCTCCGGGCGGCCGCGCACGCGGCCGTCCGGCGGAGCGGGCCGGAGGCCGCGGCCACCTATCTGCGCCGCGCGCTGAAGGAACCGGCGCCGGGCGAGCTCGGTGCGGACCTGCTGGCCCAACTGGGTCAGGCCGAGCTCGCGGTGGACGCGCCGAGCGCGGTCGCCCATCTCCGCGAAGCGTTCGACAAGGCACGGGACCCACGCCACGCCGCCCGCATCGCGGGCAGTCTCGCGGTCGCGATCACACAGTGCGGCGAGTACGCGCGCGCGGAGAAGGTACTGGCCCACGCGATGGCCGGGCTCGACCCCGGCGAGCACGAGCTGATCATGGAGCTTGAGGCGACCAGCATGATGATCGGGCTCGGCGCCTTCGCGCCACCGATGGCCGCCAGGGCACGCCGGTTGTTCGAGACGGCCTCGAGCCCGGAGGTCGTCCGCTGGGCCGCCGCGGCACTGGCGATCTACGAGGCATGGACGGGTGGCTCGTGCGCGAAGACGGTCGCCATGGCCGAGCGGACCTTCGAGCTTGAAGCCGGGCACGATCAGTTCTCCCTGGTGGCGACCGGACTGGCCTCGGCCGCCTGCTGCTACGCCGATCGGCTCGACCTCGCCGAGGCGTGCGGTGACCGGATCCTCGAACTCGCGCGCACCACGGGAATTCCGACGATCGCGAAATGGGGGCAGTGGCTGTACGGCTTCATCGCGTACCAGAAGGGCCACGTCACCGACACGATCGAGCGGATGCGGATCGCCGAGGAGATCACCGAATCGGTCAACGGCGAGGGCCACCACCCCGATGTCTACGCCGGATTCGCGGAGTCCTATGTGGACCAGGGCAGGCCGGACGAGGCGGAGGCGGTGCTCGCCAGGTTCGGCTTCCTCGACGGCGACATTCCCGACAGCACCGGGGCGGCCGCGCTGTTCGGGGTGCGGGGCCGGGTCCGGCTGCTGCGCGGTGACCCGCACGGGGCGCTCGAGGACCAGCTGCGCGCCGGCCGGATCCTCGAAGCGCTGGGCATCGGAAGTCCGGCGCTGTCGGCCTGGCGGTCCCGCGCCGCGATGATCCACCACCGGCTCGGGGACTCCGCGGCGGCCACGCGCCTGGCAGGCGCGGAACTGGAGCTGGCCCGCGCGTGGGGCGCCCCGCGCCCGATCGGCATCGCGCTGCTGGCGACCGGGATCATCCACGACGATCTGGACGTCCTCGCCGAATCGGTGGCGGTACTGACGGAATCGCCCGCCCGTCTCGAACAGGCGCGCGGCCGCCTCCACCTCGGACTCGCCCTGCACGCCCGCGGCCGTTCCGAGGACGCGCGAGCCGAGCTGCGCCAGGCCTACCGGCTGGCCGGGGACTGCGGCGCGGACGCGCTCGTCGAGCGTGCGGGTGAGGCCATCACCCGCGCCGGCGGCCGGCGTCCCCGCGCGGCGCGGACCGGTGCCGGGGCGCTCACCGCGCGGCAGCGCCGGATCGCCGAACTGGCCGCCGCCGGACTGACCAACCGGCAGATCGCCGAGGAGCACTACCTGACCCTGCGCACCGTGGAACACCATCTCACCGGCGTCTACCAGATACTCGGCATCGATCGCCGGGAAGAACTCGCCGCCGCGCTCGCGGGAGGGGAATCGTGAACACCCCGCTGTTCGGCCGCGACGCGCAGCTCACCGCCATAGCGGAGGCCCTCACCGCGGAGCAGCCGGAGCACCTGGTGCTGTCGGGGATCTCCGGCGCCGGGAAGTCCGCCCTGCTGGACAGCGCGGCGGATCTCGCCGTCCGAAAAGGACACCGGGTGTTGTGGGCACGGGCGCATCCGCTGGAGCAGGACTACGCGTTCGGCCTGGTGCGCCAGCTCTTCCAGCCGATCATCGCCGAATTGTCCGATGTGGACCGTGCCGCGTTGTTCACCGGCGCGGTGGCTCCGGCCGTCGCCGCGGTGTGGCCGGAGCCGGGGCCGCCCGCCGAAGCCGGAGACGTGCATTTCGCCGTTCCGCACGCCCTCTACTGGCTCGCGGTACGGCTGGCCGAACAGGGCCCGATCGTGCTCGTCGTCGATGACGTGCAGTGGGCGGACGAGGCTTCGCTGCGCTGGCTGGCGTACCTCGCCAGGCGCGTGGATCCGGTACCGCTCCTGCTGCTCGCGGCGCGCACCACCGGGATGCGGGGCGGTCAGGAAACACTGGTCGACCAGCTGACCGGGCAGCTGCGGACGGTGGCGGTGTCCGGTCTGTCCGAACAGGACGTCGCCGCGTTCGCCCGCGCCACGCTGGGCGCCGAACCCGAACGCGAGTTCGTGGCCGCGTGCCGCGAGGTCACCGGAGGGAACCCGTTCCTGCTCGGCGAACTGCTCGCCACCCTGGCCGGGGAGGGCGTACCGCCCACCGGGGAGGCGATCGCCCGGCTGGCCGAGTTCAGCCCGCACGGGGTGCCGCGCTGGGTGCTCACCAGGATCCGGCGCGCCGATCCCGCTACCTCCGCTGCCTGCGCCGCGGTGGCCGAAGCGGTGGCGATCCTCGGAGAGAGCGCGTATCCGCCGGTCGTGGCCGCCGTCGCCGGGCTCACCGAGGAGACCACCGGTCGTGCCGCGGACGTGTTGTCGCGCCTGGGTTTGCTGCGCGAAGGGGCGCCGTTGCGGTTCGCGCACGCCATCGTCCGCGGCGCGGTCGAAGGGGAGATCCCGGCCGGACGCCGCCGCGCCGCCCACGCACAGGCCGCCCGCGTGCTCGACACCCGCCGCGGCGACGCGGAACGGGTCGCCGCGCACCTGCTCGCCTGCGATCCGATCGGCGAGCCGTGGGTGGCCGACGCGTTGCGCCGGGCGGCCCGGCTGGCGCTGAGCCGGGGTGTCGCCGAGCCCGCGGTGCGGTACCTGCGCCGCGCGCTCGCCGAAAGCGGGGACGAAACGACCAGGGTGGTGGTGACCGCCGAGCTGGGCCGCGCATCGCTGTCGGTCGACCTGCCTTCCGCGGTGGCCCACCTCACCGACGCGTTCGACGCCGTGGTCGCGTTGCCCCGCGAATCCTGGCCGGACCGGCTGTTCACCGCGACCGTGGCCAAGGATCTCACCCTCGCCACCGGCGCGAGCGGGAACTTCTCGATGGGGCGTGACGTGCTCGACCAGGTGGCGGCGGCGCTCGGGGACAGCGAACCCCAGCTGGTCTGCGATCTGGAGGCGTACGCGATCGGCGCGGGCGTCGGCATCCCCGGGTTCCCGCACGAGGAACGGCTCGCCCGCCTGCGCGAACGGGCCGCGCCCTTCCCGGACTCCGCGCTGCTGGCCTCGGCGTTGACCGCGCATCACCGGTCCGGCACCGGAACCGGCCGGGAGCGGGTGGTCGAGGATCTGCGGCGGGCCTGGGCACTGCCCACGGCCTCGGCCATCGAACGGCTGGGGGCCTTCGCGTTCTGCGCCGCCGGGCTGTGCCGGGCCGACGAGTTCGACCTCGCCGCGAAGTTCAGCGAGGCGCTCATCGCCGATTCGGCGCTGGCAGGCCAGCCGATCTTCGCCGAACTGGGGCACGCGCTGCACGGCGTCGTCGCCTTCCACACCGGCAGGCTGTCCGACGCGATCGACGAGGCACGCGCGGCGATCGAGCTCCGCGACAGCCTGTCCGGGGGCCGCTGGCCGGCGTCCGGCTGGGAGGGCCATCTGATCCGGGTCCACCTGGCCCGAGGTGAGCTGGCAGAGGCCGAACGGCTGCTGACCGCGGCCGGGGAACCCGAGACCTGGCAGCCGAGCTACTTCGCGAACTGGCTGTTGTACGGCCGTGCGCAGGTGCGTGCGCTGCGCGGGGACCTCGAAGGCGCGCTGGCGGATCTGCTGGCCTGCGGCCGCAGCCTCGCCGGATACGACATCCACAATCCGGCCGAGATCCCGTGGCGGTCCAGGGCGGCTCTGGTCAACCGTCGGCTGGGGCGGACCGCGACCGCCGTCGAACTGGCCACCGAGGAACTCGAACTGGCTCGCCGCTGGGGCGCGCCACGGGCGCTCGGCCAGGCCCTGCGCGCACTCGGCCGGATCACCCGCGACACCGACCTGCTCGCCGAATCCGTTGCCGTACTGGCGGATTCCCCGGCGAAACTGGCCCGCGCCTATTCGCAGTTCCACTTAGGACTCGCCCATCACCGGGAAAGCCACCGCGCCGACGCCAGGACCGTGCTCACCAGGGCACACCGGCTCGCGCACGAATGCGGTGCCCACCGGCTGGCCGAGAACGCCGCCGAGGCGGTGAAACGGATCGCCGGCCGACGGCCCAGCGCGCCCCGGATCGGGGTGGCCGCCCTGACCGCGCAGGAACGCCGGATCGCGGACCGGGCCGCGGCGGGCGCGGGCAACCGGCAGATCGCCGAGGAGCTGTTCCTGACCCTGCGCACGGTGGAGCAGCATCTCACCTCGGCCTATCGCAAACTCGGCATCGACGGGCGCCGCGGCCTCGCCGACGCCCTGCGGTCCCGGTAGTTCTGCCGGTTCTTCCACCTGGCCCGGTCCCCGGGCCCGGGTTAGCGTGGGCGCTGTTCGTGCGCCCCTTCGGCTCCCAACGCACGAACGCGCGGTGACGGCCGCCGCCGCCCGGCACCCCAGCGCGCGGCGGCGGCCGTCCGCGTAGTTCTGCCACTTGTTCTGCCTGGTGCGGGAATGGACCGGGTTCTACGGTGAATCCGCCCCGGCGGCCCGGTGCGGTCCCCGCCCGTCGCCCGGTTCCGTTTGTCCACAGAGGACGAATAAATCCAGCAACGCATCAGGAGAAATTCATGAGGTATCGAGGTATCGCCGCGGCAGTCGTCGTGGCCGCCTCCCTGCCGCTCACCGCCTGTTCGTCCACTGCGGACGCCGCGACGATCGCCTGGATCGACAAGGTGTGCGGAGTTTCGGTCAAGCTTGGCGACGTCTTCGCCGCCGTCAAGCCGATGAACGACGAACCCGCCAAGGTCAAGGCGCAGTCGGTGTCCGAATCGGACGCCCGGGTGACGGCGATCGACCAGGCGGTGAGCGATCTGAACGCCTTGAAGAAGGGACCGCACGCCGATTCCGAGAAATACGTCTCGCCGCTGGTCGACATGTACACGAAAATGAAGCCCAGCCTCGAACGCGCGCGGAACGCGATCCGGTCGGCGGACGAGCAGGATCCCACGGCCGTGAACGCCGCGCTCGCCACGATCGACAAGGAAACGGACGAGGTCAACCGGATCCGCTCCGGTTACCAGAGCGTCACTATCGCGGCCGATCTCGCCGACGCCGAGGGCAAGGCCGCGAACTGCAAGAAACTCCCTTCAGCGAACAAGAAGTAACCAGAAAGGTTGACGACATGACCCACCCGGAAGCCCTCCGCACTCCCCCGGTACCGCGGGACGCCGAGACCAGCGGCCCGGAATTCAAGCGGCGCAGCCCCGCCGGGGTGTGGCTCGGCCTGCCGCTGATCACGCTCGGGATCTACCACTTCGTCTGGTACTACAAGATCCACCGTGAGATGGCCGCGTTCCACCGGAAGCCGGACTCCCCGGTCGCCGGTCCGATGCTGGTCCTGCTGTTCCTGTCCTGGACCCTCGTCGCGCCGTTCGTCTCGTATTACCGGACCGGGGAACGCATCCGCGAAACCCAGCGGCACGCCGGGCTGCCCGAGTCCTGCAACCCCGTGCTCGGGACGTTCCTGATGCTGCTGTGGGGCGCCGGTGTCCTCTACTACCAGGGCGAACTGAACAAGATCGCGGACTCGCGCTGATCGCGGCCGCCACGAGCTGAAGGGGACTTTCGTCTCGTAAGACGTGCTGAAGGGGACTTTCGTCGCATGCGATGCGAGGAAATAGCCCATAAACACCCCCGACACCGGGGCCGGACAATAAAGGGCGCGGGGGCGCCGCAGCTTTCGAGGAGTCCGAGCGCCTGCTGCCGGCAGGTCAGCGCGCGGTCGGGCTGGTGCAGCCCGTCGAGGGCGCTGCCGAGGGCGGCCAGCGCACCGGCGACGACATAGTCGTGGTGCGTCTGCCTGCCGATGGTCAGCGCCTCTTCGGCGACGTCGAGCGCCTGGCCGAATTCACCGGCCTTCCGGTGCACCTCGGCGAGGCAGAGCAGCACCCGAGCGGTCTGGGTCCGCAGCCGTGCTTTCTTGTACATCGCGATCGCTTCGCGGAGATGACCGCCCGCCTCCTCGGTCCTGCCCAGTTCGCCGAGGACGATCCCGATCTGGTGCAGGGCGTTCGGCGTGGCGATGCTGTCCCCGATGTCCCTGCTGACGGCGAGTGCCTCGGCCGCCGCGGCCAGCGCGCGGTCGCCGTCACCGACGCCGAGATGCGCACAGGCACTGGTGGCCACGGTGAACGCGACAGCGGCGTTGTCCCCGAGAGCGCGGTAAAGCGGGCGTGCCTTGTCCAGCAGCGCGAGAGCGTCCGCGTAACCGCGGCGTTCCACCGCGCAGATCCCGAGGCCGAGCAGGGACTGGGCGACGCACTGGGTGTCGCCGGACGCCGTACTCAGCTCCAGCCCGGTGGTGAGCTCGGCCTCCGCCTCCGGAATCCGCCACGCGTGGTGGAGGAACACCGCGAGCGCGTGCCGGGAACGGATCTCACTGCCGCGGTCACCCCGGCGCCGCGCGGCCGCGGCGACGGCCCTGGCCGCCAGCCCCACGTCCCCGCTGGGCGAAACCCGGTCCATGAGCAGGGCGAGGAGCAGCATCAGGTCGGCCGCCTGGCGAAGCTCGCCCGCCGGGTCCTCCGTGGTCTGGCCGACGATGCGCATCGTGCTGTCCCGCATGACATCGAGCCAGTCGCGGGCCTCGTCGTGGCCGGCGAACGACAGCCCGGCCGCGTAGGTCGGAGCCACGTAGCCGGGCTGGCTGTCGCCGGGTTCGAGCAGCCGGAACACGTTGCGCGTCGTGGCCAGCGTGAAGTCGAGGACCCGGCCCACCACCGCGCCGCGCTCCTCGGCCGGGTCGATCTCCTCGGCCTTGCGCCGGGCGTACAGCCTGAGCAGATCGTGGTAGTGGTACTGGCCGGGCCGGGGAGAGTCGAGCAGCCCGGTGTCCACAAGGGACTCGAGGATGTCTTCGGTCCGCTGCTCGCCCAGGTCCAGCGCCGCCGCCGCGGTGGCCAGCGGCAGGAAGGCCGCGTCGGGCACGGACAGCAGCCGGAACGCCTCGGCGTGCTCGGCGCCGAGCTGGCGGTAGCTGAGCTCGAAGGTCGCTTCGACCGCCAGATCACCCACCCGGAGCTGGTCCAGCCTGCGGTACTCGTCACGCAGGCGCCGGGCGAACGAGGCGATCGTCCAATCAGGACGGCAGGCCAGCCGGGACGCGGCGATCCGCACCGCGAGCGGGAGGAACCCGCACGCGGTGAGCACATCGAGAACGGCGTCCGGTTCGTCGTCGGCCCGCCGCTGCCCCACGATCGCGGCGAACAGCGCCGCCGCATCGGCCCGCTCCAGTGCTTCGAGCGGGACGAAAACGGCGGGAATCCCGGCCATCGTCGCCCTGCTGGTGATCAGGACCGCGCTGCCGCCATCACCGGGCAGCAGCGGACCGACCTGCTCGGCGTCGCGCGCGTTGTCCAGCACCAGCAGCACCCGCCGCCCGGCAAGGCAGGACCGGAACAGCGCCGCCCGCTCGGACGCCTCCTCGGGCACGGCGGAGTCGGCGACCCCGAGCGCCCGCAGGAAACCCGCCAGCACAGCGGCCGGATCGCGGGGACGCGCACTCGTTCCCTCGAGGTCCACGTAGAGCTGTCCGTCGGGGTAGTCACCCCGGACCGAGTGTGCGATGTGGACGGCGAGGGTGGTCTTCCCGATCCCGCCGATCCCGCTGATGGCCGTGACCGGCACGGCCCGTCCCTTTTCGGCGCGCAGCGAGGCGGCGAGTTCACCGACCCGGGTGGCGCGACCGGTGAAATCGGCGACGTCGGCGGGGAGCTGGGCGGGTTTCGGCACGGCGGGCCCCGTCCTGGGCCCGGCCGCCGGTGCCGGGGCGGCGAGCGCCGGATCCGCGGCGAGGATTCCCTGGTGCAGCGCGCAAAGCCGCTCGCCGGGTTCGATGCCGAGCTCCTCGGTGAGCGTGCGCCGGGTGTCGGTGAACACCCCGAGCGCCTCGGCCTGGCGCCCGCCCCGGTACAGCGCGAGCATCAGCAGCTCCCGCAGCCGCTCGCGCAGGGGATGTTCGGAGGCCAGCGCGGTCAGCTCCGCGACCACGCCCGCGTGTTCGCCCCTGGCCAGTTCGACCTCGATGCGGGTCTCCAGAGTGGTGAGCCGCCGCTCGGCCAGCCGGGCCCGCTGTGCCTCGCCGTAGGGGCCGGGGACGCCCGCCAGCGGCTCGCCCCGCCACTGCCGCAACGCGGCGGCCAGCAACCGCCCCGCTTCACCGAGGTCACCGGCCGCCTTGGCCTGTCCCGCCTCGGCGACCAGCCGCTCGAACACCCCCGCGTCGACGTCTTCGGCGCCGCAGCGCAGGGCATAGCAGCTGCCGGCCGAAACCAGGAGATCCTCGCCCCCGAACACCGCCCGCAGCCGGGAAACATACGTCCGGAGCGCGCCGAGCGCCCGTGGCGGCGGATCCTCTCCCCACAGCCCGGCCACCAGCTGGTCCACCGACACGGCCTGGGCAGGTCTGAGCGCCAGCATCGCGAGGACCGCCCGCTGCTGGGGCGTCCCCAGCGGTAATTCGTCCTCACCCCGCCACGCCTGGACCGGCCCGAGCACCGTGAACCGCACGTCGCCAGCCGGCTGATCCACCGGCCCCCTCCTCCCCGCACCGCACATCGGGCGGGGGAACCACCCGCCGCGCTTCGCGGAGTATAGCCGCGAGCGAGCGGTAGGGCCGCTTTTCGGCATCACGCGCCGGGCCATCGCGGACGATCCGGCGCACGATTTTCGCGTGACACTCGACCGGGTGTTCGGCGGCTGTCCTGGGCGCCAGGAACGAACTCACCACGACACATCCGGCGATCAGCACGGACAGGGTTTTCCGCATTGAGGTTTTCTCGGTAGCGGTCGGCCGCGATCGGCCCAGGCCACGCCTCCGCGGGCTTTCGCCCCCTGTCCCGAACGCGTCGTTCACGACGTTCACCGTCCCCAACGGAGCTTTCGAGACACCGGCACCACCCCGCTTCCGCCCCGCCGGCACCCCAGCGAAGCCACGCCCCTACCGAGAAAACCGCATTAGGGTCCCCGGGAAAGGAAGAACGGTTCCTCCCCCGAGTGTCCCGGAAGCCGGGCAACAAAGTGCCAACGTCGTGTTGACGGATCAGCAGGCTCGCGCACGGCACCTTGTCCTTTGTGGACTCCAGCGCTGCGAAGGGGTCCTTCACCACCTTCGAGGTGTCTCGCAGCGTGTGAACCGGCGATCCCGCCGCGAGGACGTTTACCGGTTGTTGAGCACGCGTTGGCGGCGCCTTCCTAGCCTGCCAGGCGCACGCTGGACCAGAGAAGGATGAAATGAATTCGAAGGGGACTGCCAAGCGCGGCTTGGCGGGGTGGATCAGAGCGGTCATCGTCGCGGCGGTCGTCCTGCTGCTCACCGGCGTCAGCCTGTGGGTGTACGCGGTCGAACGCGGCAATGGCCAGAGCCAGATCGTCATGGGGGAAATGAACGCGGCCGACCGGGTGGACATCGCCGTCTTCGCCCAGAAGGTCGACGCGACGGCTCAGGAGCTGTCCGTCCAGGTCGAGCTGCACCCGCAAGGGCGGCTGGCCGACGGCGAAACCGGCGCACCACAGCAAGAAATCACGGTCTACACCAACGGTCTCAAAGGAGAAACCCTGTCACTCAAGCCGGGAAAGAGCCCCGGCGTGTCCGACCTCAAGATCGCCCTGCACGACGGCGTGGTCACCGACTACCCGTTCGACCGGTACAAGTTCGACTTCCTGTTCGCGGCCGTGGCCGGGAACCAGGCCGTCCCGGTGAGCGTGACGTTCACCAACGCCGACTCGTTCTTCAAGATCAAGCCCGCCGACCTGAAGACCGACGGCAGTGCGCTGACCTTCACCGCCCAGGCGGGGCGTTCCACCGGGACGATGGCCTTCGCGGTGTTCATCATGGTCTTCATGTGGGGCCTGAGCCTGGCCGCGGTGATCGCCGCCTGGTTCGCGGCGGGCGGCAGGCGCGGGCTGCTCTGGCCGTCGCTCAGCTTCATGGGCGCGCTGCTGTTCGCGCTCGTGCCGCTGCGCAACGCGCTGCCCGGCTCCCCGCCCATCGGGGCGATCGCCGACTTCGGCGCGTTCTTCATGGCCGAGGCACTGATCTCGATCTCGCTGATCACCACGGTGGTGTTCGGGTACATCGTCGAACGCGCCAACGCGAAGAAGGAAGCGGCCGAGCAGCAACCGGAGCCACCGGCCCAGGGACCCCCGCCGATGGCGATGACGGCTCCACTGGCGCCGGTCGGTCCCGTTGTCCAGCAGGGACACCAGTCCGGCTGGCCCGGCCAGCACTTCCCCCGATGAGCGAAAAGGCGGCGAGCGTGCATCACGACGAGGCGTACTCCGGCCGGCGACGCCCGAATCGGCTCGGCTACGCGCTTTTCCTCAGCCGGTGGCTCCAGTTCCCGCTGTACGTCGGGTTGATCGTGGCCCAGGCCGTCTACGTCTGGCGGTTCCTCCTGGAGACCTGGGATCTCGCCCGGCACGGCTTCAGCGGCCATGGCGCCGACGGCGGCCCGTTCACCGAGTCGGACGTCATGCTGACCGTCCTGCAGCTCGTGGACATCGTGATGATCTCCAATCTGCTCATCATGGTCATCGTGGGCGGGTACGAGACGTTCGTGTCCAGGATCCGCCTGCGGGGTCACCCGGACGAACCCGAGTGGCTCTCGCACGTCAACGCCAACGTGCTCAAGGCCAAACTGGCCACGGCCATCATCGGCATCTCCTCGATCCACCTGCTGCGGACGTTCATCAAACCCGACAAGGTGGCCGCCACCGGGGAGATCGACGTGACCGCGGTGATGTGGCAGGCGATCCTGCACTCCATCTTCATCCTCTCCGCGATCGGACTGTCCGTTGTGGACAGGATCATGAGCGGGACCGAGAAGCTGTCGCGAACCCACCGGGAAGCCGGTTACGCGGACCTGGTGGCGTTGCCGTCCGAACGGGACGACGTCGTCCCTGCCACCGTCAACGGCCGGGATTCCGCGCGTTGACCGGACGTTGACCAAACGGTATCCGGCGGGCGGAATAGTCGTCCGGCATCGGAACGGTGCTTCCGCGCGCGCCCGCGGCGCGTCAGTGAAATGTTGTTGTGAAAGGGATTTTCCATGAAGAGTAAGACCATCGGCGCTGCGCTGCTCGCGATCACGTGCGCGTTCGGGCTCGGCGCGTGCGGTTCCAAGCCGGAGACGCCGAAGGCCGCGGACCGATCGAGCGCACCGACCGCGACACCGGCGGCCGCGCCGAACCCCGGCGCCGACACCGTGAAATGGCTGGACCAGTTCTGCACCGCGGCCGGCGGGATGACGGACGTCGCCAAGAAGGCACCGCAGTTCGACGAGTCCACCCCGCCCGCCCAGATGAAGGCCGAACTCGGCAAGCACCTCGATCAGCTGTCCACGGCGCTGGGCGGCATGACGGACAGGTTCCGGGCACTGGGCAAGGCACCCGTCCCGAGTCTCGACGAGGCTTCCCGCAAGCTCACCACGTCCTTCGGCCAGCTGAAGCAGGTGTTCGACGCCCTCAAGGACCGGGTCGGGAAGGCGGATCCGGCGGACGGCGCGGCGTTCATCAAGATCGGCGAGGACGCCGACACCGAGGTCGGCAAGGTCAACTTCGACTTCGACACCAAAACCGACAAGAGCGTCGAAGAAGCCGCAGCGAAGGCCCCGGCCTGCAAGAAGTTCACCACCAGCTGACCCGGACATGGGGGGGGCGCCCCCCCCGGGGGCGCCGCGGGCCCCCGGGGGGGGGAGATGAAACAAAAGAGGGTGTGATCAATATATTGGATGTAAAAAAAAACAACATCACACGCC
>NZ_JBHYIQ010000025.1:12641-49952 GCF_042739895.1 Amycolatopsis sp. NPDC059021 | reverse complement strand
TTTTTTTTCATTGCCCCCTCCACCCCCCCGCCGCGCGCCCGCGGCCCTCACCCTCTCCACCACCCCCCCCCCCCCCCCCCGCCCCCCCCCCGGGGGGGGGGGCCCCCCCCCACGCCGTTTCGGTCCTCTTACGACAGACGGAGTGAGCACAATGGACAGTGACGTGGTGGTTCCGTTCCGTGGCCGCGGCGATCCGGCGACGCTCGGCGGGGCACTGCGGCGACGGCTCGAAGAGCTCGGCACTCGCCGGTGGGCGGTGGTGACGCTGATCGTGGCCGCGTCCGTGGTGGCAGCGGGGAACATCGCCATCGTCTGCACACTGTGGCCGGTGGACCTGGAGGTCTACCGATTCGGCGCGCAGGCCCTCGTCCAGGGGCGTGACGTCTACGGCCCGCTCCCCCCGACCAGGGGCGGCCTGCAGCTGCCGTTCATCTACCCGCCGTTCGCCGCGGTGCTGTTCCTGGTGTTCCTGGTGCCGCCCATTCCGGTGGCCGCCGTGCTGATGCTCGGGATCTCGCTGGCGGCGCTGGGCGCGGTGGTCTACGTCGTGGTGCGGCCGCGCACCTCACGCCGCACCGCCGTGGTCGCCGCGGTCCTGACCGCGACGGTGGCCCCGGCCTTCGAACCGGTCCGGAACACGCTGTGGTTCGGCCAGGTGAACCTCGTGCTCATGGCGCTGGTGGCGATCGACTGCCTGGCCCCGAAGACCCGCTGGCCGCGTGGCCTGATGCTGGGGCTGGCCGCGGCGGTGAAGATCACCCCGGCCGGTTTCGTCCTGTTCTTCCTGCTGAAGCGCGACTTCCGCGCCGCGGGGACCGCCGTCGTGACGTTCCTCGCCGCCGGGCTGGCCGCGTTCGCGGTGGCGCCGCGGGCTTCGTCGGAGTACTGGTTCGGCGGGCAGCTGACCACGGCTTCGGGGTTGAGCGGGTCGGTCTACGCCACCAACCAGACCATCCAGGGTGCCGTCCACCGGCTCGGGCTGTCGCCTGCCCCGGCGCTCATCGCGATCGTCGTCGCGACCTTGACCGCCCTGGTGCTCGCCGCCGGTGCCATGCACCGCGCCGACGCCCCGATGGCGCTGCTGCTCAACGCGGCCGCGGTGCTGGTGTGCTCGCCGATCTCGTGGTCGCACCACTGGGTGTGGATCGTCCCCGCCGCCGTCGTGCTCGGCGCTCGCGTCCGGAGCCGTCGCGCGGTGGCCGGTCTGGTGGCCGTCCTCGTGGTCTTCGCCGTCGCGCCGCATTCGTTCCTGCCCGCCACCCAGCTCCGCGAGCTTTCGTGGCAGCCGCTGGAGCACGTGGCCGGCAACAGCTACCTGCTGCTGGCCATGGGATTCCTCGCTTGGCAGTGCGTCGCGCCCAGCCGCTCCCAGGAGCCTGCTCCGGGCTGACGGTGCTCGCGACACCACCTCGGTTCCACTGGGGAAAGCACGTGTTCGCATGAGCAGTTAAGCGGTCGCTTACCGGTCGTCCTACACTGGAGGGGCGTGCGGCTGACCGGCAAGCTCGCCCGTCGACGTGCTGGATCTGGAAGGATCTGCGGATGACCATGTCCCTGTCGGCCGAACTGTGGCCGGACGTGCAGCCGGAGACGGCGCGACGGCTGATGCTGGCCGGTGTCGAGTCCTTCGCCCAGCGCGGGTACCACGCCACCACCACCCGGGACATCGCGAGCGCCGCCGGGATGAGCCCCGCGGCGCTGTACGTGCACTTCCCGTCGAAGGCGGCACTGCTGTTCGCGATCAGCCGCAGCGGCCACGAGCAGACGCTGTCGGTCGTGCAGAGCGTCGTCGCCAAGGTCGCCGACCCGGTGGAGCGGATCCGCCGGATCGTGGAGGACTTCGTGGCCTGGCACGCGCGGCGGCACACGGTCGCCCGCGTCGTGCAGTACGAGCTGCACGCCCTGCCGGACGAGGAGTTCGAAGTGGTCGCCGACCTGCGGCGCAAGATCGAGCGCATCGTCCGCGACGTGATCACCGAGGGCACCGAGGCGGGCGTCTTCACCGTCGGCGACCCGCGCACCGCGGCCAGGGCCGTGCTGTCCCTCGGCGTCGACGTCGCCCGCTGGTACACCGAGCGCTCCCGCAAGACCCCGAAGGCGCTCGGCGAGGAGTACGGGGAACTCGTCCTCCGCATGCTCGGCGCCAAGGTCCCCTGACCGGGGTCATACCCGGCCCCGGACAGGAGACCCCCACCACATACCAAGCGGTCGCTAACTAACGGACCGGCTCCCTCGGCGCGCCGGCCCGGCCGCGGACGGCGGAGCACACGGCGGCGAGCGCCATGATGCCCATCATCGCGTAGAACGCCGCGCTGAGCCCTTCGGTGAAGGCCGTGGCGAGCTCGCCGTGCAGGGTGGTGGTGCCGACGAAGATGGCGAACGCCAGATCACGCGGGATGGCGTACGAGGCGACCACGATCGCGGTGGTGAACGAGAAGACCATCCCGACGCTGGAGAACGTCCGGAGCACCCCGGAGGCGATCCCCAGCCACTCCGGCGGGGAGGCCGTCATCACCGCGGAACTGTTGGCGGGATAGAAGAAACTGCCCCCGATCATGATCACCACGTTGCCGATCGCGGTGAGCCACAGGCTGCTGGTCGTGGTCATCCGGGCGAAGATCACCAGCGCGACGACGGAGATGCCCAGCCCGGCGGTCGCCGGGATCACCGGGCCGAGCCGGTCGGCCAGCCGCCCGGCATACGGCCCCGCCGCCGCGCCGAGCAGGTACCCCGGCACCAGCAGCAGGGACGCGTCGATCGGGTCGAGGCCGCGCGGCCCCTGCAGGTACATGATCACGAGGAACAGCACCGCGAAGCTGCCGAGTCCCTGGAACAACGCGGCCAGCAGCGAAGGCGCCATCGCGGGAATCCGGAACAGCGACAGGTCCAGTGTCGGGTCCTTCTGCCGCAGTTCGATGAACACGAACGCCACCAGGAGCACGACGCCGCCCGCCAGGCACGCGATCATCGTCGCGTCCAGCGGCCCGGTGGCGAGCCCGGTCATCGCCCACAAGACCCCGAAAAGGCCGGCCCCCAAGGTGATCCCGCCCAGCGGGTCGAACCTGCGGCGCCGCCGCTCGCCCCGGTCCCGCAGCACACGGAACGCCAGCACCAGCGCGACGACGCCGATCGGCACGTTGATCCAGAAGATCCAGCGCCACGACACGTAGGTGACGATGACGCCGCCGAGCAGCACGCCGATCACCGAACCCAGTGAGAAGCCGACGGCGTTGAACCCGTAGGCGCGGCCACGTTCGGACGGCGGGTAGAGCTCGGCGATGACCGCGCCGCTGTTGGCCGCGATCAGCGCGGCACCGATCCCCTGGACCACCCGGGAAACGATCATGCTCGCCGCGTCCCAGGACAGCGCGCACAGCACCGAGCCGAGCACCAGGATCGCGAACCCGGCCTCGTACATCCGCACCCGGCCGAACATGTCGCCGAGCCTGCCCAGCTGGGTGGCGAGCACCGTGACCACCAGCAGATAGCTGACGACCACCCAGGTGACCGAGGCCAGCGAAACGCCGAGACCGCCCTGGATCGCGGGCAGCGCGAGGACGACGATCGTGCCGTCGACCCCCGCGATGAGCACCCCGACCATCACCACGACCATGCCGAGCCCGCGCCGCGGCATGGCGTCCCCCAGTGCCGTGCTCATTTCTTGAGCGGCGCTTCGATGCTCCACCGGCGGCCGTCCGGATCCCGCACGACCATCTGCCGGGTCCCCCAGTGCGTTTCCTCGAACGGGGTGACCACCTCGACGATCGGGTCGGGACGGAACGCGTCGGCGTCCTCGACCCGCAGCACCAGCTGAGCCTCGGGCTCCTGGTCCTCCGGGACCTCGGCGACGACGAAGTACGGCCCCTCCTCGTGCCGGAGCGTCCCGGACCCGTGGTCGGTGGCGAACTCGATCTTGTAGCCCAGCGCCTCCAGGAACTTGGCCGTCTTCCCCCAGTTGCGGGTGTGCAGGTAGACACCTTC
Organism: Amycolatopsis sp. NPDC059021; assembly: GCF_042739895.1. Taxonomy (NCBI): domain Bacteria; kingdom Bacillati; phylum Actinomycetota; class Actinomycetes; order Pseudonocardiales; family Pseudonocardiaceae; genus Amycolatopsis; species Amycolatopsis sp. NPDC059021. The sequence continues at coordinate 45,971 of NZ_JBHYIQ010000025.1, read as the reverse complement.
GACGCCCTTGGTCGTCATGTCCTTCTCCTCTTTCACGAACGGTCTTCGTCTTGCTGCCCATGGGCGGCGAGGTGAGCGCGCAGCGCCTCGGTGACGAGCGCCGAGAGCGACATCTCGTGATCGATCGCGAAGTGCTTCACCTGCCTGATCAGGTCCACGGGCAGATAGACGTTGAACTGCTTCACTTCGGCACCCATGCAAGCATGCTAGCAATTTAGCTTGCTCGCCGCCATCAGGGTGGCGCGACCTCCATTCGGTATCGAGAAAGCGCGATGAGACGTTGACCACATACCGAGCGGTTGCTTACTTTGCCCGGACCACGGAGTTCCTGCTTCGGACGAAGGGCGCGAACATGACGGACCCCGCCGCCACCCTGTCGATCAAGCAACGCCGACGCGCCGCGACCGCGGCCTCACTCGCCGCTTCGGTCGAGTGGTACGACTACTTCGTCTTCGGTATCGCCGCCGCACTCGTGTTCGGGAAGACCTTCTTCCCCGCCGCGAACCCGGCGGCCGGTGTGCTCGCCTCGTTCGCGACCTTCGCGGTCGGCTTCCTCGCCCGGCCGATCGGCGGGATCATCGCCGGCACGCTCGGCGACCGGCGCGGCCGCAAACCCGTGCTGGTGCTGGCCATCGCGGTGATGGGCCTGGCCACGACCGGTATCGGCCTGCTGCCGGCGTACGCCTCGATCGGCCTCGCCGCGCCGCTGATCCTCGTGCTGCTGCGGCTGGTCCAGGGCATCGCGGTCGGCGCGCAGTGGGGCGGCGCGATGCTGCTGGCCACCGAATACGCGCCGCCCGGCAAACGCGGGCTCTACGGCAGCCTCGTCCAGCTCGGCGTGCCGATCGGCGTGGTGCTCGCGAACTCCGTGTTCCTCATCGCCTCGCGCGTCGCGCCGCCCGCCGACTTCCTGTCCTGGGCGTGGCGGCTGCCGTTCCTGGCCGGTGTCCTCGTGCTCGTGCTGGCCTGGTACATCCACGCCCGCGTCGAGGAGACCCCGGAATACCGTGCGGCGGAAGCGAAACTGGCCGCGCGGCAGCGCGCGTCCTCGCCACTGCGCGACATCCTGCGCCACCACCTCGGCACCGTGCTGCTCGCCGGTGGCTCCTTCGCCGTCAACACCGCGACGTTCTACATCCTGCTCACCGGCACACTCGACTACGCGACCCGCGATCTCGGCATGTCCCGCACCACCGTGCTCACCGCGACGCTGATCATCAGCACCACCCAGCTGGCCGTGATCCCGTTCGCCGCGGGGCTCTCCGACCGGATCGGCCGGATCCGGATCTACGCCTTCGGCGCGGCCGGGCTGCTGGTGTGGGCCATCCCGATGTTCCTGCTCATCGACACGAAGTCGTTGCTGTGGTTCGTGGTGGCCAGCTTCGTTGGCAGCCTGTTCCTGAGCATCATGTACGGGCCGCAGGCGGCTTTGTTCGCGGAGCTGTTCACGGCGAAGATGCGTTACACCGGCGCGTCGCTCGGCTACCAGATCAGCGCGGTCGCCGGCGGCGGGCTCGCGCCGTTCATCATGGTGCTGCTGCTCGAATCCACCGGGACGTCGATGTCGGTGTCGGGCTACATCATCGTGTTGTCGGTCATCTCGCTCGCCTCGATCGCGGTCCTCGCCCGCCGGGCCCGCGCCGGCGCCGCGGTTCCGGAGCAGGCCACGAACGAACCGGAGATCCCGTCAGCGGACCGCTCGCGCGAAGCGGTCGGCGACCAGCCGTAGCCGCTCGACGAGTTCGGGCGGGGCCTCCTCCACGACGAAGTCGAAATCCCAGTGGGCCAGGTGGAACGGCACGGGATCCAGTCCCTGCGCCCCGGTCCGCACCCGGCAGCTGCCCTCGTCGATCGCCTCGATGGTCCCCGCCTCGGGCCCGACGCGCTCGGCGACCACGGCCGCCGGCGCGGCCACCCGCAGCACGAGCTGATGCGGATAGGGCGCCGAGCTGATCGCCCGCGTCACGTACGCGGCGAGGTCGTCGGCGGGTGGTTCGCGCGGGGTGAACCGGAACCCCGGCACTCCGACGCCGTCGACGCGGTCGGCCCGGAACGTCCGCCAGCCGTCCCGGCCGAGGTCGAACGCCACGAGGTACCAGCGCCGCCCGGTGTGCACGAGCCGCAGGGGTTCCACCTCCCGTTCGGTGACCACGCCGTCGCGGTCGCGGTAGCCGAACCGCAGCCGCTGGTGATCGCGGCACGCGGTGGCGACAGTCGTCAGCACCTCGGCGTCGATCACCGGCCCTCCCCCGCCCAGTGCCACCGTGGCCGCGCGCAGCCCGCTCACCCGGTGCCGCAGCCGCGCCGGGAGCACCTGTTCCAGCTTGGCCAGGGCACGCACCGACGACTCCTCGATCCCGGACACCGTGCCGTTCGCGGCCGTGCGCAGGCCCACCGCGACCGCCACCGCCTCGTCGTCGTCCAGCAGCAGCGGCGGCAGCGCGGCACCCGCGCCGAGCCGGTACCCGCCCGCGACGCCGGACGTGGCGTGCACCGGATAGCCGAGATTCCGCAGCCGCTCGACGTCCCGGCGGACGGTGCGGACGTCGACACCGAGCCGGTCCGCCAGCTCCGGGCCCGGCCAGTCCCGCTTCGCCTGCAAGAGGGACAGCAGCCGCAGCAGCCGCTCCGAGGTCGTGTACATCCCCGCAGTCTGACAGCACGGCACACCGAGTCCCGTCGAGACACTCACTGCGCGGTTTTAATGTCGCGAACGACGCGTAAGGGACATTGAGTGCCCTCTACGCGTCGTTCAGGACGTAACACTTCTCCGACATACTTTCGCGTTCTATCACCACTCATCGGGAATCACGGCACTGGGACCATGTCAAGCCCCCTCTTTTGAGGACCGGGAAGCAGGCAACCTTCCCACCCCCTCGAACGTCCTTACTTCTCGCCCGGAACACACGGCACCGGACACGCCCAGGAAACCGCCCCTTTCCGGCGGACATCACCGGCACCACGGCATTGTTACCCACCACGATCGGGGAACCGCTCACCGAACTGTCCCCTTTTGTCATGAGCGACTGTTCATACGCACCGTTTTCCCGTGTCGGAAAATCTCTTAATCCCAGTCTGGACCGCGACGGATTTTCTCCCTAGAGTCGGCGCCGTCACGGTGATCGACCCAGGTCACGAGGTATCCGCCTCGTGGAAAGGAGCCTGCCCGCGATGAGGATTTCCCCGGGAAAAACCGGAAGAAAGCGAATGGCGGTGCTGGCCGGCTCCGCGGCCGTTCTCGCCATGACGCTGACCCCGGCCGCTTCCCCCGCGCCCGCGGCGCAACACTGCGTCTACTCGGCCGGTTCGAAGAATCTCAGCTGTTACCGGAGCGTCTCCGAAGCCACCGTCCACGGCAGACAACTGGCGAGCGTTTCCGGTGACGTCATCGGCGCGACCGTGTTCGATCAGCCGAGTTACGGCGGCGCTTCGCTGACCATCACCGTCCCGAAACCGTGCGTCAAGGACGACAAGGTCGACTGGTGGCTCGACCTGCAAGGGTTCTGGCGCAAGCGGATCTCCTCGGTGCAGTCCTGGGCGAACTGCTGGGTCTGGCTCTACCGCGAGGACAACTCCCGCGAGGGCCCGTACACCGGGAACGTCCCGGACGTGGGAAGCCAGATCGACAACCAGGCCGTCACCGTCGGCCTCAGCTGAGACGAGGAGAGAAATGCGCAATACCACCAGAAAAGCGGGAATCCTCGCGGCGAGCCTCGCCGCCGTCGCGGCCACGGCGGCGGCCCCGGGTATCGCGGCGGCGTCCACTCAGGACGAACCGACCGTCCGGCAGCTGCTCGACCAGTGCAACCAGGGCCGCACCGACGTGTGCGACTTCCACCCGTCCGGCTCCCCGCAGGTGTACCGCGGTCAGTACCAGCTCGCCGGTGGGGCGACGAACTGCTCCGGGAGCAATTCGACGCGGGTCATCCGCTGGGAGTCCTCCCAGAGCACGACGAACAGTATCGGTGTCGAGATCAGCGCCAACGTCAAGATCGGGAAGAGTTTCGAACTCGGTTTCAAGGCTTCGTACGGCCACGAATGGACCTGGTCGAGCACGAAGGCCGACGAGATCCGGCAGGACGTCGGCCCGCGCCAGGCGGTGAACATCTACGCCGCGCCGATGCGCACCAAGGTCCGCGGCACCTACGAACTGCACTTCGGCAGCCCTTACTACGGCCACTACTACTGGTACGTCAACAACGTCGAGATCGACGGACCGGACAGCAACCCGGCGTGGGACACCCGCGCCGAGTCCACGAACGCCAACTGCTGACCCGGCGTTCCCTCACCAGGGGCACGCCCGCCTCGGCCGGGCGTGCCCCTTGGCGCAGGGAGGTCACCACCGGCTTGCCAGCGGCTCCCCGGCACCGGAGAGTGGGCACATGCAGGAATTCGACCCCGCACCGCTGCTCGCCGTCGCCCGTGAGGAAGCCCTGCTGGGCAAGTCCGAGGGCGGGGTGCCGATCGGCGCCGCCCTGTTCACCACCGGCGGCGAACTGCTCGGCCGCGGGCACAACCGGCGCGTCCAGGACGGCGACCCCTCGATGCACGCCGAGACCGCGGCGTTCCGCGCCGCCGGGCGCCGCCCGCACTACCGCGACACGATCATGGTCACGACGCTGTCGCCGTGCTGGTACTGCAGCGGGCTGGTCCGGCAGTTCGGCATCGGCCAGGTCGTCATCGGCGAGGCCACGACGTTCCACGGCGGGCACGACTGGCTCGCCGAAAACGGTGTCGGGATCACCGTGCTCGACGACGCCGGGTGCGTCGCGCTGATGACCGCGTTCATCGCCGAGCACCCGGAGCTGTGGTTCGAGGACATCGGCGTCGAAGAATCCATTTCGGACAGTCACTGAGGGGGCCGCCATGCCGTCGTCCGTCCCGCTCGTCGACCTCTCCCCCTGGTTCGAGGGCACCCCGGCGGGCCGCGCCGCGGTCGCCGCCGAACTCGACCGCGCGCTGCGGGATTCGGGGTTCCTGCTCGTCACCGGTCACGGCGTCCCCGGGGAACTCCGGACCAGGACACGGGAACTGGCACGCCGGTTCTTCGCGCTGCCCGAGGACGTCAAGCAGCGGTACGCCGTCACCGTCGGCGGTCGTGGCTGGCTGCCGCCGGGCGCCGAAGCGAACGGCTACGCCGAAGGCACCGAGACACCGCCGGATCTCAAGGAGTCCTACTCGTCCGGTGCCGACACCGGCGTCGGAGACCCGGACGTCGACGGTTTCTGGTTCCAGCGCAACGTCTGGCCTGCCGAGATCCCGGAACTCGAGGCCGCCGCGAACGAGTACATGGCGCGGATGCGGGCCCTATCGGACGAGCTGCTGACGGCGTTCGCCGTCGCGCTTTCACTGGAGGCGGACCACTTCACCCGGCACACGGGCCATCCCACGTACACCTTCAACATCAACTGGTACCCGCCGATGACCCACGTCGGAACACCCGCGCCGGACCAGTTCCGCATCGGGCCGCACACCGACTTCGGCACCGTGACCGTGCTCGACCGCCAGGCCGGGCTCGGCGGGCTGCAGGTCTACACGTCCGATGGGCGCTGGGAGGACGCGCCGTTCGACCCGGCGGCGTTCACCGTCAACATCGGCGACCTGATGGCCCGCTGGACCGGCGGCCGCTGGCGCTCCACCCGCCACCGCGTCCTCCCGCCCGACGCGAACGCTCCCGACGAGGACCTCGTGTCGCTGATCTTCTTCTACGAGACCGATCACGACGCCCGCATCACCTCGCTGGGCCCGCCGATCGGCCACACCGCGTATCCGGACGTCATCGCCGCCGAGTACCTCCGCGAGAAACTCGACGCCATCACGGTCACCTAGGACGCCGGCCCGGTCTCGGCACACACCGTCCGATTCCGCCCGGATCGCTTCGCGCGGTCCAGCGCGCCCCGCGCCGCCGCGAGGACGTCGTCGAGAGTGTCCCCGTCACCGGGAAGTGCGGCGACGCCGATCGACACGGTCGTCCCGGCGAACTGCGGCGCGTCGCCGGCCGACTTGAGCGAAACGGCGGTGGCCGCCACCCGCAGCCGCAACCGTTCCGCGATGGCCAGCGCGTCGAATCGGCCGGTGGCAGGCAGCAGGACGGCGAACTCCCCGCCGCCCGAGCGTCCGACGAGATCGGCCGAACGGACCTCGGCGCGTAACGCGTCGGCGACCGCGCGCAGCACGGCGTCACCGACCCCGCGGCCGTGCCAGTCGTTGAGCTGGCCGAAGCGGTCGAGATCCAGCAGCAGCGCGGCCGCGCCGGGGCCCCGCCGCAGCCGTGCGGCCTCCGCCTTCGCCGCCTCCCGCCAGGACTCGGCCGTGAGCACCGCGGTGAGCGAGTCGAGCGTGACCTCCCGGCGCGCCCGGGTCAGCGAACCGCGATGCAGGACCACGACGGCGCCGGCGAGCAGCGGTACCACGAGCGGCGCGCCCGCCAGCAGCACGGCGAGGACGACGCCCAGCGCGACCATTGCAGCGTCGAAGACGTACCCGGACGACGCCGGGGCGCCGAGCAGGCGCACCAGACCGGCGTTGACCAGGAAGAACACCAGGCCCGACACGAAAATCAGCCCGGCGACGCGGGAATCGGCGCCGATCCCGTACAGCGGATCGCCCACGGTGAAACCAAGGAACACGGACGCGAGCACCGCCGCGCAGACCGTCGCCGCCACACCGAAAACCTGCCGGTGCGGCGCACGGCGGCGTACCCGGAGCCAGCGATACGCGCCCGAGACCACGACCAGCCCGGCGGCGGCCCCGGGCGGCAGGATCAGCACACCGGCGAAAATCCACGGAATGTCGATGCCGGGGTCGAGCACGTCCGCCCGGGCCCGCTCGACCGTCCGGCACAGCTCCGCGCAGACCAGCAGCCCGGCGAGGAGCACGACGAACGGCAGCAGCACCGGCCGCGAGGGCGGGAACCGGACGGCGGCGAGCGCGGTGCCCGCGACGGCCACGACATCGACGACGAGGAGATACCAGACCAGCCCGCGGCGCGGCAGCCGCCACAGCGCCCAATCCGCGGCCCCGGCGATCAGCGGGCCCCGGCCGCGACGGCGCCCGTCCCCGGCTGCCATCGCGGATTCCCCCACCATCACGGCAAAGTAGCCGGTTGCCCCGGGTGCTGTCACTCCGCCTTCAGGGGCATCTGTCCTGGTCACGCCACCACTCGCCGCAGTCGGGCGGGCACGTCGAGTGCGCGGTTTCCCTCTGATCGGGAGCGTTGACAAGCACATTGGTCTAGTCCACGGTGTGTGAGCACACAGTGACCTCCTGCTGATAACGCCGCATCACGCACCGGAGGCGCTCCACCCCAGCACGCCCGTCGAGGTGCGTGAACTCGTTGGAGGGCCTATGAAAACCCTGCGTCGCCTGGCCACCCTCGCGGCCGCCGCCGGTGCGGCAGCCGTCACCGCGGTCGGCCTCGCCCCGGCCGCGAGCGCGGCCCCGGATCCCGTGCTCGCCTCGCCGTACCTCTACCAGTGGGGCGGTCAGACGAGCGCCTCCGCGGCCATGTCCGCGACCGACGTGAAAGCGTTTACTCTCGCGTTCATGCTGTCGGACGGCGGCTGCACCCCCAAATGGGACGGCACCCGCGCGCTGACCGGCTCGGACGCCACGATGATCAACCAGATCCGGTCCGCGGGCGGGGACGTCATCCCCTCCTTCGGCGGCTGGTCCGGCACGAAGCTCGGCGCCAAGTGCACCTCGGCGAGCGCGCTCGCCGGCGCGTACCAGAAGGTGATCGACGCCTACCAGCTCAAGGCCATCGACCTCGACATCGAGAACACCGACGAGTTCGAGAACGCGGCGGTGCAGGACCGCATCCTCAACGCCGTCAAGCTCACCAAGCAGAAGAACCCCGGGCTGCGCGTGGTGATCACCATCGGCACCGAGACCACCGGGCCCAACACCTGGGGCAAGCGGCTCATCAACCAGGCCAAGGCGATCGGCGCGAACGTCGACGTCTGGTCGGTCATGCCCTTCGACTTCTCGAACGGCGGAGACATGGCCGCCCACACGAAGAGCGCGGTCGACGGACTGAAGAACCAGCTCAAGACCACGTTCGGCTGGAACGACGACGTGGCCTACCGGCACAGTGGACTGTCCTCGATGAACGGCAAGACCGACAACGCGGGGGAAACCGTCACCGTCGCGAACTTCAAGGCGATCCGGGACTACGCGGCCGGTCACCACCTGGCCCGGTTCACCTTCTGGGCCACCAACCGCGACTGCTCCGGCGGTGGCGAGTGCAGCGGGATCTCCCAGGGCAAGTACGACTTCACCAAGATCGTGGCCGGGTACACCGGCTGAGAGACCCGCCGTGCGGGGCCGTTTCCGACGTGTCGCCCGGCAGGTCGGGCACGGCTCCGCACGGCTTCCACGGACGTGTTCTTGATCACATCTTCACTGGAGACCGCGAGCCACAGTGGACACCGTCCGTGCACAACGGGGTCTGGCCACAACACACCGCCGGGTCCACTAGCGACAGTTCGTCATTCTGTCCAGATGATGTTCAGGTGAACTTGACGACGCGAACGCACGCTGGGGAATCACGTGATGATCATGACGTCCCGATGCCGGGGGTAGCGCTTCGGAGAATGCACCGTTTAATCTCGTGACGACCTCGAAACCGCGCCACCGGATCACGGCGGCGCGGTCCGGGCCGACAGCACGAATGAGCGGTGAGCGCACTACCATGGCCAGAGCGGGTGTGTCGAGAACGGATTTGTCACTCTACGAACACACCGGCGGACAACTCGACCGGCTTTGCCGGGTGGCCGGTTTCGACGGAAAAGACCGGCGACATCTGGAACTGCTCGAAGGCCTGCTCGGGCCGGGCGGCGGGAACAGCATCGCGACGGCACCGGAGTGGAATTCGAATGTCGCCGACGACACCACCCCGATCGAATTCTCCCTCGCATTCGACGCGACCGGTGAATACGTGGTAAGAGTACTCGGGGAAAGTGTCGGAGCCACGGCACCGGGCGAGTTCCTCGAGACCGTCGCGGAACCGTACCGGCTCGACACCCGCAGGCTGGACGCGATCGCCGACCTGTTCCTCCCCCACGAGGAGCGGCAGGGCCCGTTCACGATGTGGTACTCGCTGATCTTCCGGCCCGGCCACGAACCCAAGATCAAGGTCTACCTCAATCCGCAGATCAGCGGTCCCACCATGGCCGATTCCCTGGTCCACGAGGGTTTCCGGCGGCTGGGCATCGACGCGGCCTTCGATCCGGTCATCCAGCACGCGCTACCTCGCGGCGAGCTGGACAACTTCGCCTTCTTCGCGCTGGATCTCGACGGCGGCCCGCTGTCGCGGGTCAAGGTCTACGTCTCGCACGAGGCCGCCGAGTCCGCCGACGTCGAGCGCGCCGCCGAACTTGTGCCCGGCATCGATCCGTTGCACATCCGCGAGTTCTGCGCCGTGCTCGGCGGCGGAAAAGGACCGTTCGAGGGACGCCCGCTCATTTCCAGTTACTCCTTCGTCGAGGGAGACGAAGGCCGTCCCAGCAATTATAGTCTTTACCTCCCTATCCGAAGCTACGTTCCCGACGACGAAGTGGCCCGTGCCAGGGTGCTGGCCATCATGGCGCAGTACGACCTCGATGGAACAATACTGGACAAAGCCATCGAGGCGGTCACCGAAAGGCCACTAAGACACGGTGTTGGTCTGATCGCACACGTTTCACTGCGGTTGGGGGACATCGGTTCCGGAATCACGATATATTTGTCGTCCGAGGCCTATCAAGTCATGCCGCCAGGGCGGCGAACCCTGCTCGGCGAACTGAGATGACAACGTTGACAAATCGCCGGTTCATTGCTGCTACTTAAGGAAAAGAATTGCGCACCTTCCCGCCCTATCGCGCCCAGGTCGTCGCCGAAATCCCGATCACCACCCGCGCGGAGCGGGAGCGCGCGCTCGCCGATGCCGGCTACAACGCGTTCAACCTGCCGGCGAACATGGTCACCATCGATCTGCTGACCGACTCGGGCACCGGCGCGGTGTCCACCGCCCAGGAGGCCGCCGCGGTCGCCGCGGACCGCTCGTACGCCGGTTCCGACTCGTTCCACCGCTTTCGCGCCGCGCTGAGCGAACTGACGCGCTACCCGTACATCCTGCCCGTCCACCAGGGCCGGGCCGCGGAGCGCATCCTGTTCTCGAGCGTGCTCGCGGCGGGCAAGATTTCGCTGAGCAACACGCATTTCGACACCACGAGGGCGAACGTCGAGCTGCTGGGCGCCGAGGCGCGGGATCTGCCGTGCGCGGAGTTCGCCGATCTGGACAGCGACGAACCGTTCAAGGGCAACATCGATCTCGACGCCGTGGAGCGGTTCCTGACCGGTCCGGAAAAACACCGGATCGGCATGGTGCTGATCACCATCACGAACAACGGCGGCGGCGGGCAGCCGGTGTCGATGGCCAACCTCACCGCGGCGAGCAGGCTGTGCCGCGCGCACAACGTGCCGATCTTCCTCGACGCCGCGCGGTTCGCCGAGAACGCCTGGCTGGTGACCCAGCGAGAAAGCGCTTACCAGGGCCGGACACCCCGCGAGGTCGCCGAGAAGGCGTTCGGCCTCGTCGACGGCTGTGTCGCCAGCCTGAAGAAGGACGGCATCTCCCCGATGGGCGCGTTCATCGGGCTGAACGACGGCGAACTGGCGCAACGCTGCGAAACGAACCTCATCGCCACCGAGGGTTTCCGGACCTACGGCGGTCTCGGCGCGCACGATCTCGACCGCGTCGCCAAGGGCGTGCACGAAGTACTCGACCCGAACTACCTCGCCGCCCGTGCGGCGGACGCGGCGCGGCTCGCCGAGCAGGCCGCCGCCGCGGGCGTGGACATCGTGCGCCCGGCCGGGATCCACGCGCTCTACCTCAACGCCGGGCGGCTGCTCCCGCACATCCCGGCGAACCGGTTCCCCGGGCACTCGCTGGCCTGCGAGCTGTACCTGGAGGGCGGGATCCGGTGTGTCGAACTGGGTTCGCTCTACCTCGGCACCCTGGACGACGACAACGAACTCGTCACGCCCGCGCCGTTCGAACTCGTCCGCGCCGCCCTCCCCCGCCGGGTCTACACCCAAGCCCACTACGACTACGTCGCCGACGTACTCGCCGACATCGCGAAAAACCCGCAGCAGGTCCCCGGCTACCGCATCGTCGACGCCCCGAAAACCCTGCGGCACTTCAACCTCCGCATGGCCCCCGCCTGACGATCGCCCGTACCCGGATGGCGAACTCGCGTACCCGGACGGACGACACGGCCTCAAAGCTGTGTCGTCCACTCAGGTACGCGTGTCGTCCCTCTGTGTACGCGTGTCGTCCGTCCAGGGGCGCGGACCGACGTTCTAGGCGCGTACCGGCGACGCGGCCATGGCGTGTTTCACCAGGCGGATCAGCACGATCTTGCTGGAGTCGCGGTCGCGCGCGTCGCACATCACGATCGGCACCCGGTCCGGGATGACGAGGGCCTCGCGGACCTCGTCGGCGGTGTAGCGCGGCGCGCCGTCGAAGCAGTTCACCGCGACGATGAACGGGATCTTGCGGCGTTCGAAGAAGTCGATCGCGGCGAAGCTGGATTCCAGCCGCCGGGTGTCCACGAGCACGATGGTCCCGATCGCGCCGCGCGCCAGGTCGTCCCACATGAACCAGAAGCGTTCCTGGCCCGGGGTGCCGAACAGGTACAGCACGTGCCGCGTCGAGATGGTGATCCGGCCGAAGTCGAGCGCGACGGTGGTGGTCGTCTTGCGGTCCAATCCGGACAGATCGTCGACGCCGTCGCTGGCTTCGGTCAGTACCTCCTCTGTGGACAGTGGAGGGATTTCGCTGACCGAACCGACCAGCGTGGTCTTCCCCGCGCCGAACCCGCCGGCGACGATGATCTTGACCGGCACGGGGATCATGTCCATCCCCTTGCCCTCAGAGCTTGATGAGGCCATCGAGCACCGCCTGGAGAGTCTCGTGGTCGGGCGCGTGCAACGGCTGCCGCGACGGGGAACGGGTGAGGACGAGCCCGCGTTCGATCAGGTCGCCGCACAGCACCCGGACGACGCCGAGCGGCAGCTTCACGAACACCGCGATTTCGGCGACCGACAACGGTTCGCGGCACAACCGCACGATCGCGGTGTGCTCGGGCCCCAGCCCCACCGGCTCCTGCGCGGACTTCAGCGTCATCACCTGGGTGGACAGATCGAGCCACGCCTGCTCGGACGGGGTCCGGCCGCTGGTGATGGTGTAGGGCCGCACCAGCGGACCGGCGGCCTCGTCGTACCAGCTGATCTCGCCGCTCACGTGGCCTCCCGCAGCACCGTCGCCGCCTCACGGGGGCCGATGGTCAGATAGTCGCCGACCCGTTTCACCAGGCGGCTCATCTCGTAGGCGATCATCTCGACGTCGGTGTTCTCCCCGGCGAGCACGGCGAGGCAGGCGCCCTGCCCGGCGGCGGAGACGAAGAAGTACCCGCGCTCCATCTCGATCATGTTCTGCAGTACCTGACCGCGGTTGAACTGCCTGCTCACCCCCTTCGCCAGGCTCTGCAGGCTCGACGCGATCGCCGAGAGCTGGTCCGAGTCGTCCTTGCTCATCCCCGCCGACTTGCCCATCAGCAGGCCGTCGGCGGACAGCACGATGGCGTTCTGCACGCCGACGACACGGCTGACGACGTCGTCGAGAAGCCAGTTGAGATCGGGTTTGGAGTTCCCGTACTCGTTCATGCGAACAGACCTTGACTTTCCTCTGTGGACGTTCCTCTGTGGACTTTCCGGTGGGCCCGCACGGCTAGCCGTCGTCGGTCTCGGCGCGCCCCCTGCGGGTTCCCTTGTGGAAGGCGGTCAGCGTGCGCGCGGTCGCCTCCGCGGCGCCGCCCCCGTCGAACAGGCTGCCCTCGTCCGGATCGTCCTGGAGCTGGGCGACGAGGTTCTGCTGCGGTTCGCGCCGGGGCAGCCGGGGCCGGTCGTCGGCCGGTTCCGCGCTCGTGGCGGCCGGAGCGGCGACGTCGTCCGCCTCGGCGACAGGGGCATCGGGCGGGGTCAGCGCGTGGGCCGGGTAGGGCCGCGGCTTGGTCTCCCGCACCACCGGGATCTGGCCGGTGAACGAATGGGATTCGCGCTCCCGCTTCCGGGGTGTGGGACTCGGGGCGCCCACCGGCTCGACGACCACGGTGTCCTCCTGGGTCGTTCCGTTCCTCGGCTCCGCTCCGTCCGGTTCCTCCGGTTGTGCCCCGGCGAGGTGCCGGGTCGGGACCAGGACCGTGGCGCGGGTGCCGCCGTAGCGCGAGACGTCGAACGTGACGGTGATACCGAGCCGGGATGCCAGGCGTGCCACCACGAACAGCCCGAGACTGGAGTCCGCGCGCAGGGCCATCGCGTCGAATTCGGGAGCCTCGGCCATCATCGCGTTGGCCCACTCGCGGATGCCTTCCTTCATCCCGAGCCCCTGGTCGGAGACGTCGACCACGACGCCGCGGGCGACCTCCCGGCTGGTCACCTCGACCGGGGAACCGGGCGGGGAGAACGACGTCGCGTTGTCGACGAGCTCGGCGATCAGGTGAATCGTGTCGGCGACGGCCGATCCGACGATCGCCACGTCCGCGACCTGATCGACCTGGACCCGGGAGTACTGCTCGGTTTCCGACACCGCGGCGCGCAGCACCTCGATCAGGGACACCGGTTTGCGCCAGCGGCGGCCGGGCTGCTTGCCGCCGAGGATGATCAGGTTCTCGGTGGTGCGGCGGGCTCGGGCGGCGAGGTGGTCGAGCTGGAACAGCGAAGCCAGCTGCGTCGAGTTCTCCTCCCGGCTCTCCATCTCGTCGAGGATCTGCAGCTGCCGGTGGACGAGGACCTGGTTGCGGTGCGCGATCCCGAGGAACACGTTGTGCACACCGCTGCGGGCCTTCGCCTCGCTCGCGGCCGCGTTGACGGCGGTCAGCTGGGCGACGTTGAACGCCTCGGCCACCTGGCCGATCTCGTCGCGGCCGTGGTCGAGCCGGGGTAGTTCCTCCGACAGGTCGACGGGTTCGCCGTTCTTGAGCCGGTCCACGATGCCGGGCAGGCGGTTGCGGGCGAGGTCGAGCGAGTCGGCGCGCAGGCGTTCGAGGCGCGTCATCAGCGCGCGGTCGACGAGCGAGCGGGACACCCGGACCGCGACGATGATCGCCGCGAGCGAGGCGAGCAGCGCGATCACACTGCCGATGATCGCGTTGCGCAGCTGGGCGTTCCCGTCGTCGATCGCCGCGGCGGAGACCTTGTCGGCCTGTCCGATGGTCAGATCCGTGAGAGCGCGCGAAACCTGCGTGGTCACATTGTCCCAATCGGACTCGGTGACCGCCACGGTGTTCTGCTCGCCGCGTCCCCACGGGCCGTGTTTGACCAGGAGGTTTTCGTTGTTCTCCAACCGTTTCCAGGCGTCGCTCGCGATCAGCGCCTGGTACCGGTCGCGCATTTCCGGTTCGAGGAACGGCGCGATCTGGCTCAGCTGGGTGCGGTAGAAGCCGGACAGCTGGGTGAACTGGAGGAAGTCGTCGGGGGCGAACGTGCCCGCCGCGAACGCCGAGGACACCAGCGACGTCTCGCGCGACATCAGGTCGCCGGCGCGGAACACCGAGGTCGCGGAGATCGCGCCCTGCACCGCCGTGGCGTCGGGCACGACACGCGCCTGCGTGTCGAACAGGTTCGCCGCGGTGTCCAGCACACCGTTGTAGTAGCCGTTGACCTGGGCGCGGTCGATACTGCGGAAACCGACCTGGGAGCGCAGCACCGGCAACTGCTCGAACTGGCGCTTCAGCGCGGTGACCTTGGTGGCGATCTCGTCGGGCGCGGTCGAGATCGCCGAGTCCAATGCGGAGCGCAGCCCGTCCAGCTTCTCGTCGGTGCTCTTCTGCTGTGCCTGCAACCGCGACTGGCCGCCGGCGGGATTGTCCAGGTAGCGCAGGGCGGCCTGACGTTCCTGTTGCAGCGACGACAACGCGGTGACCGCGGGGATCGACACCTCGCGCACGGACACCGCGACCAGCCGCACGTACAGGCCGTTGATGAAAAAGTACGACGAAACCGCGGTCCACAGCACCAGCAAGGTGACACTGGGGATAAGAACTGTGCGCGTAAGCCTCTTGCGGATCGACTTGTCGTATGCCTTACCGGACTCATCTTTACTCTGCACGGGGGCTCACGAACTCCTGAGTCGCGGTAGGCGAAAAGTCGGTACACCACCGGGAATCCGGGCACGAGGGCGGAGGAGGGCTGCCGCGGTCACGACTTCTCGCCTCACCCTTCGCCTTGGCACGGAACGGATCCGGGGCCCGTTTTTTATCATGATCCACGCGGCCGTGGTGGTCCGGTTCTCGCCCTGGGCCTGCGGCGGAAGGGAAGCTGACAGTTCTTGTCCGCCCGCCGTCCGCGTTTGTCGTGGTACCGGAGCTGAACAGAAAAGATCTCCCGCGACCACTGGGCCGAACGAGTGAGGGCGAGATCACTGCTCCGCCATCCGGCGGGTCGCGCCGCGGTCAGGACGGCGGCCCCGGCTCCGCCGGGAAGAAGATCGGCGCGAGCAGGTGCCGGGTCCGTCCCTTTCGCGGGCGATTGCCTGCCCTCGCCGCGATGGCCGCGCGGACCTCTTCGGTCAGGCTCGCGCGTTCGTCCTCGTCGAGCCAGAGCGAGAACTGCTTGTACGAGACGCCGTCGGCGAACGGGTCGGCGCCCTCGCGGCCGAGGTAGACGTCGAACTCGGCGAGCAGCGACGCGACGACCGCGGCGAGCCCGCGCCGGTGCTCGTCGGCGGTCATGCGGGCGGCGTCCTCGGCGGGGATGACCGCGTGGCCGCGCCGGAGCCGGTAGCTGCGCTCGACGGCGCCGCGGATCCGTTGCTCGCCCGCCACTTCGACCAGGCCGCCCTCGGCCAGCAGCGCGAGCTGCCGGTAGACGGTCGCCCTGGACACGTCGGGGAGCCGGTCGCAGAGCTGCGCGGTGGTGAAGACCTGCTCGTCGGCGACGGCCTGCACGATGCGCAGCCGGACCGGGTGCAGGAGCAGCGTCATGGTGTCCACCTCGTAATCGTCTCACAACTGCTATTGTTCTCAATATCGAGACCAATGAGGGAGGACACCCCATGTCGCCGCAGCACCCGCCCCTCGGCAGGCACTACCGCGTGCACGGCAGGCAGCTGATGCTGGACAGGGCCGGGGAAGGCACGCCGGGCGTGGTGTTCCTGCCCGGCGCCGGGCTCACCGGCCTGGACTACTGGAACCTGCACCGGCGCCTCGCCGAGCACACGACGTCGGTGCTCTACGATCGCGGCGGCACCGGCTGGAGCGAAGCGGGGAACTGGCCGCGCACCGCGGCCCAGGTCGCCGACGAACTGGCCGAACTCCTTGACACAGCGGCAATCCCGGCGCCGTATGTGCTGGTCGGCCACTCGCTCGGCGGCGCGTACGCCCGCCGGTTCGCGCAGCGGCATCCGGAACTCGTCGCCGGGCTGGTGCTCCTCGAACCCCTGCACGAGGACTGGGACCGGATCATGCCGGAGCCGCTGCGCCTGTCCGCCCAGGCCCCGGCGAGCGAGTCCATGCCGGAGTTCACCGCCGAACTGGTCGAGCACTTCCGCGGCATCTTCGCCAGGGCTTTCGCGGAATGGCCGGACGAGCTGCGCGAGCCGGCGGTCGCCCGGCATCTCGACCCCGCGCTGCTGCTGCGCGGCATGGAGGAGAACCGGACCGCCCTCGCCGTCACCGGGGAACTACGCGACGGCGGGCCGGTTCCCGGCGTTCCCCTCGTCGTCGTCACCGCGCTCGGCATCGACCCCGGCCAGGCGCTGTTCCTGTCGGAGGAGGAACTCGCCGCGCAGAACGACGCCAAGCTGCGTCTCTACGGCGAAGTCGCGGCTCCCGGCAAGCACGTCGTCCTGGACAGCGGCGGGCACAGTTCCCTGCACACCGACCGGCCGGACGACGTCACACGGGCGATCCTCGACGTCCTCGCCGCCGCCAGGGAACGCCAGTGACGGGAAAGCTCAGGCGGCGACCTTCACCGCGATGGCGGCCTGGCCCGCCTCGGTCAGCATGGCGGGCACCCAGCCGGTGGCGGTCTCGGTGGCGGGACGGATGTACCCGGCATGGGCCAGCGCGTGCGCGGTCATCTGATCGCAGCAGGCGAAGCCGTCGATGAACAGGTCCGGTTCACAGCTGCACGACATCGTCGCCCGTCCGGCTGCCACCGCCTTCAACATCGCTAGCGCGCGGTGGGTGAGCTCGACTGTTTCCCCAGATCCGGACACCGGACTGACCTTCCTCGTGTGGCACTTACCCAGAGTTATCGCTCATTGGGCCATTGGTGTTAGCCAGTTTTTCAGACGTTTCGGGGACCGGTCCGGTTCCGGCCAGCTTTTCCTCCAGGGTGTGCGCCCATTCGCGAGCGACGCGGCGACGACGGCGCGTGTCGTCGGTCAGCAGGTTCGCCAGGCCGAGGCCGCGTCCGAGGTCGAGAGTGGCCTGGACCAGTTCGCGGACGCCGGGCCGTGACTCGTCGACGCCGAGGAGTTCGACGGTCACCCGGTGTGCTTCCCGCCCGACCCTGGCCTCCAGCGGCACCAGCGTCGCGCGCAGCGACGCGTCGGTCGAGGCCACCACCCACAGCTGGAGCGCGGCGCGGAACATCGTTCCGGTGTAAATGTTCAGCACCATGTCGACGACGTGCTGGAACCGCGATGCCCCTTCGGGCACATCGGCGGCCTGCGCGCGCAGCTCGTCGATCTGCGCCTCGCCCAGCATCTCCACCGCGGCGGCGACCAGGTCCTCCCGGGTGCGGAAATGGTGCTGTGCCGCGCCTCGGGAGACCCCGGCCCGTTCGGCGATCACGCCGACGGTGACGCCGTTCCAGCCTCGCTCGGCCAGGCAGTCGACGGCGGCTTCGACGAGCCGCCGCCGCGTCGTCCGGCTGCGTTCCTGCTGGGGTTCGCGCGGGGTCTCCCGCTGGGGTTCACGCAGCATCAGGACGGCTCGACCCAGAAGTCGAGCTGCAGGTCCTCCTCGGAACCGCCGATGCGGTACTTCGCGAAGTCGGTGACGCCCTCGGCGGCGAGCACCTCGTCGTCGATGAAGAAGTTCCCGGTGACCTCGCGGCTCGGTTTGGTCAGGACCACGTACGCGGCGTCGGCCATGATCTCCGGCGTCCGGCTGCGCGAGGCCAGCTCGGCACCGACGACGTTGCGGATCGCGGCGGTGTCGATCGTGGTCCTCGGCCACAGCGAGTTGGCCGCGATCCCGTCCTTCTTCAGTTCCGCCGCCAGGCCCACGGTCACCAGGCTCATCGAGTACTTCGCGATGCTGTAGGCCAGATGCCCGGCGGTGAACCACTTCTCGTCGAGGCTGATCGGCGGCGACAGCGTGAGCACGTGCGGGTTCTCCGCGGCACGCAGGTGCGGGATGGCGAGCTTCGAGAGCAGGAACGTGCCGCGGGCGTTGATGTCCTGCATGAGGTCGTAGCGCTTCATGCTGACGGCCTCGGTCGGGGTCAGGTCGATCGCGCTCGCGTTGTTCACCACGATGTCGATCCCGCCGAACTGCTCGACGGTCTTGGCGACGGCCGCCGCCACACCCTCGTCGTCGCGGACGTCGCCGACGATGGGCAGCGCGTGCCCGCCCGCCTCCTCGATCGCCTTGGCCGCGGTGTGGATCGTGCCGGGCAGTTTCGGGTGCGGTTCGGCGGTCTTCGCCAGCAGCGCGACGTTCGCGCCGTCACGGGCCGCCCGCAGCGCGATGGCCTCGCCGATGCCCCGGCTGCCGCCGGACATGATGATGGTCTTGCCGTCCAAAGTAGACAAAGTGACTCCTAGTACGACTTGGGCAGGCCGAGGCTGTGCTGGCCGACGAAGTTGAGCACCATCTCCCGGCTCACCGGCGCGATCCGGCCCAGCCGCACCGACGTCAGCAGCGTGCCGAGTCCGTACTCGGTGGCCAGGCCGTTGCCGCCGTGGGTCTGGACGGCCTGGTCCACGGCATGGATCGCGGCCTCCGCGGCGGCGTACTTCGCCATGTTCGCCGACTCCCCCGCGCCGAAGTCGTCACCGGAGTCGTACAGCGTCGCGGCCTTCTGCGTCATCAGCTTCGCCAGCTCCAGCTCGACCTTGATCTCGGCCAGGGGATGCGCGAGCCCCTGGTGCGAACCGATCGGGACGCCCCACACCTGTCGCTGGTTGGCGTAGCCCACGGCTTTGTCCAGCGCGTAACGCGTGATGCCGAGGGAGAACGAGGCGCCCATGATGCGTTCCGGGTTGAGCCCGGCGAACAGCTGCGCGATCGCCGCGTCCTCCTCGCCCACCAGTGCTTCGGCGGGTAGGTGGACGTCGTCGAGGAACAGCGAGAACTGGTTCTCCGGCGCCACGATGTCCATCGGGATCTTCGTGTACTCGAAGCCGGGCGCGTCCGTGGGGAGGATGAACAGCGCGGGCTTGAGCTTGCCGGTCTTCGCGTCCTCGGTGCGCCCGACGATGAGCACGGCGTCGGCCTCGTCGACACCGGAGATGAAGACCTTGCGTCCACTGAGGATCCAGCCGTCGCCGTCGCGTTTGGCGGTGGTGGTGATCCGGTGCGAGTTGGACCCGGCGTCCGGTTCGGTGATCGCGAAGACCATCCGCTTGCTGCCGTCGGCGATGCCGGGCAGCCACGTCTTCTTCTGGTCCTCGGTGCCGAACCGGGAGATCACCGTGCCGCAGATGGCCGGGGACACCACCATGAGCAGCAGCGGACAGCCCGCGGCGGCCAGTTCCTCCAGCACCGCGGCGAGGTCGGCGATACCGGCACCCCCGCCGCCGTACTCCTCGGGCAGGTTGACGCCGAGGTAGCCGAGCCGCCCGGCCTCGTGCCACAGCTCGTCGGTCTTGGCGCCGGCGCGGGCCTGCTTCATGTAGTACTCGCCGCCGTACTTCTTCCCGAGTTCCGCGACGGCCTTGCGGAGCTGCGTCCGCTCCTCGGGTTCGGTGAAGTTCATCGTCATGCTTCGTCTCCCACCACTGCCAGAACCGTGCCCACTTCGACCTGCTGCCCGACCGTCACCGGAAGTGCGGTCACCACCCCGTCGGCGGGGGCGGTGATCCGGTGTTCCATCTTCATCGCTTCCAGCCACAGCACCGGGTCCCCCGCCGCCACGGTGTCGCCGACCTGGGCGCCCAGCCGCACGACCGTGCCCGGCATGGGCGCGACGAGCGACCCCGCCGCCAGCGCGGCGTCCGGGTCGGCGAAGCGCGGCACGACGCTCAGCGCGACAGATCCCAGCGCGGAGTCCACATAGGACGTATCGCCGTAACGCGCGACGTCGAAGGCGCGCCGGACACCGGCGACGTCCAGGACGACCCGTTCGGGCTCGGCGTTGACGAGCGCGACGTCGTCGTATCCCTCGGCACGCAGACCATCCCTGGCCAATGTGTAGACGACCTCGTATTCGTTGTCCCCGGCGGAGAATCGCTTGCGCTGGCCCGCCGATCGGACGTTGCGCCAGCCACTGGGCAGCCTGCTCCACATGATCGCGGTGGCCCGGTTGCCCGCCGCGTCCGCCAGCGCGGCCGCGAGCGCGGAGAGCCGCTCCGTGTCCACTGTGGCCAGTGGTTTCGCCAGGACGTCGAGGCCGTGCCGGTCGAAGAACGCCGTGTCGGTTTCCCCGGCAAGGAAGGCGTCGTGCCGGAGGATGTTCACCAGCAGGTCGCGGTTGGTGACCACGCCGTGGATCTTCGCGCCGGAGAGGGCTTTCGCCAGCCGCCGGGCCGCCGAGGCGCGGTCCGGTGCCCAGGCGATCACCTTGGCGAGCATCGGGTCGTAGTGCACGCCGACGACGGACCCGCTCACGAAACCGGAGTCGAGCCGCAGCCCGGGCCCGTGCTCGAATTCTCTGTCCACATCGGACAGTTCGAAGCGGTGCAACGTGCCACTCTGCGGCTGCCAGCCTTCGGCGGGGTCTTCGGCGTAGAGCCGGACCTCGATGGCGTGGCCGGTGCTCGGCGGCGGATCCGCGGGCAACCGCTCCCCTTCCGCGACGCGCAGCTGCCAGGCCACGAGGTCGGTGCCGGTGACGCATTCGGTCACCGGGTGCTCGACCTGCAGCCGGGTGTTCATCTCCAGGAAGTAGAACCGGCCGTCCGGTCCGGCGAGGAATTCGACCGTGCCGGCGCCGACGTAGTCGATCGCCTTGGCCGCCTTGCGGGCCGCCTCGAACAGTTCCTCGCGCATCGCGGCGTCGACGAGCGGGGACGGTGCCTCCTCGACGACCTTCTGGTGCCGCCGCTGGATCGAGCACTCCCGCTCCCCCAGCGCCCACACCGTGCCGTGCGTGTCGGCCAGCACCTGGACCTCGATGTGCCGCCCGGTCTCCAGGTAGCGCTCGCAGAAGACGGTCGGATCGCCGAAGGCCGAACCTGCCTCGGCACTGGCGCTCTCGACGGCTTCCGCGAGTTCGTCCAGCTTGCGGACCACACGCATGCCGCGTCCGCCACCACCCGCGGACGCCTTGACCAGCAACGGCAAATCGGACTCGGTGACCTCGGCGGGGTCCAGTTCGGACAGGACGGGGACTCCGGCGGCCGCCATCAGCCGTTTGGACTCCACTTTGGACCCCATCGTCTCGATGGCTTCCGGTGGCGGCCCGACCCAGGTCAGCCCCGCGTCGAGGACGGCGCGGGCGAACGCGGCGTTCTCGGACAGGAACCCGTATCCCGGGTGGATCGCGTCCGCGCCACTGTCCGCGGCCGCCTTGACGAGCAGATCGGCGCGCAGGTATGTCTCGGACGGCGCGTTTCCGGGAAGGTGGACGGCGACGTCGGCCTCGGTCGCGTGCGGTGTCCCGGCGTCGGCGTCGGAGAACACCGCGACGGTGCCGATCCCGGCGTCGCGGCAGGTCCGGAACACGCGGCGGGCGATTTCGCCGCGGTTGGCGACCAGCAGGTTCTGGATCACGGTGAACGCCGCCCCTTACATCCGGAAGACGCCGAAGCCCTCGGCGCCCTTCACAGGTCCGTTGTGGATCGTGGAAAGACCGAGCCCGAGCACGGTCCGGGTGTCCCGCGGGTCGATGATGCCGTCGTCGTAGAGCATCCCGGACAGGAACATCGGCAGGGACTCGGCCTCGATCTGCCCCTCGACCATCGCGCGCATGGCCTTGTCGTGCTCCTCGTTGTACTCCTGGCCCCGGCCCTCGGCGGCCGCACGGGCCACAATGGACAGCACACCGGCCAGCTGCGCCCCGCCCATCACCGCGGACTTCGCGCTCGGCCACGCGAAGAGGAACCGCGGATCGTAGGCCCTGCCGCACATCCCGTAGTGCCCGGCGCCGTAGGACGCTCCCATGAGGACGGACAGGTGCGGCACCTTCGAGTTCGACACCGCGTTGATCATCATCGCGCCGTGCTTGATGATGCCGCCCTGCTCGTACTCCTTGCCGACCATGTAGCCGGTGGTGTTGTGCAGGAACACCAGCGGGGTGTCGATCTGGTTGGCCAGCTGGATGAACTGCGCGGCCTTCTGCGACTCCTCGCTGAACAGCACGCCCTGGGCGTTGGCCAGGATGCCGACCGGGTAGCCGTGGATGCTCGCCCAGCCGGTGACCAGGCTGGATCCGTAAAGCGGCTTGAACTCGTCGAAGTCCGAGCCGTCGACGACGCGGGCGATCACCTCGCGCGGGTCGAACGGGCTCTTGAGATCGGGCGGCACGATGCCGAGGAGGTCCTCGGTGTCGTACAGCGGCTCGGCGTAGTCCGGCTTCGGGGACGGCCCCTGCTTCGTCCAGTTGAGCCGCTTGACGATGTTCCGGCCGAGGCGGATGGCGTCCTCTTCGTCGGCGGCGAGGTAGTCGGCGAGCCCGGACATCCGGGCGTGCATCTCGGCGCCACCCAGCGACTCGTCGTCGGATTCCTCACCGGTGGCCATCTTGACCAGCGGCGGCCCGCCGAGGAACACCTTCGCGCGTTCCTTGACCATCACGACGTAGTCGGACATGCCCGGCAGATACGCCCCGCCCGCGGTGGAGTTGCCGAAGACCAGCGCGATCGTCGGGCAGCCCGCGGCCGAGGCCCGCGTGATGTCGCGGAAGATCCGCCCGCCGGGGATGAAGATCTCCTTCTGAGTGGGCAGATCCGCGCCACCGGACTCGACGAGGTTGATCGTCGGCAGCCGGTTCTGCGCGGCGATGTCGGCGGCGCGGTAGCTCTTCTTGGCCGTCCAGGGATTGCTGGCGCCGCCCTTCACCGTCGGGTCGCTCGCCGAGATCAGGCATTCGACGCCTTCCACGACCCCGATGCCGGTGACGAGGCTGGCACCGACCCGGTAGTCCGAGCCCCACGCCGCCAGCGGCGACAGTTCGAGGAACGGCGAGTCCTCGTCGAGCAGCAGCTCGATCCGTTCCCGCGCCAGGAGTTTGCCGCGTTTGCGGTGCCGCTCGACGTACTTCTCGCCGCCGCCCGCGACCGCCTTCGCCTGCTCGGCGTCGATCTCGGCGAGCTTCTCCAGCATCGCTTCGCGGTTCGCCGCGAACTCGCCGGTCCGGGTGTCCACTGAGGACCGCAGTGTCGTCATGAGGTGTATCCCAATCGCTTCGCGGCGAGGCCGGTGAGGATTTCCGTGGTACCGCCGCCGATCCCGAGGATGCGGACGTCGCGGTAGTGCCGTTCCACTTCGGACTCCCGCATGTAGCCGAGCCCGCCGTGCAGCTGGACGGCCTCGTTCACCACCCATTCCGCCGCCTCGACCGCGGTGTTCTTGGCGAAACAGGCTTCGGCGATGACCTCCTCGCCGGAGACGTGGCGGACGGCGATCTGGCGGGTGTAGGTCCTGGCGACGTCGATCTTCCGTGCCATCTCGGTGAGCTTGTGCTGCACGAGCTGCCGGGAGATCAGCGGCCGCCCGAAGGTCTCCCGCAGCCGGCACCAGTCCAGCGTCAGGTCCAACGCCCGCTGCGCGTGCGCGTACGCCTGCACCGCCAGCGAGAGCCGCTCGACCACGAACTGGGTGGCGACCTGGGCGAAGCCGCTGTTCTCCGCGCCGATCCGGTTCTCCACCGGGACCCGGACATCCACATAGGACAGCTCGGCGGTGTCGGAACAGAGCCAGCCCATCTTGTCCAGCTTGCGCGACACGGTGAACCCGGGCGTCCCGCGTTCGACCACGATGAGCGAAAGCCCGTGCGCGCCTTCACCGCCGGTGCGCACCACGGTGGTCACGAAGTCGGCGCGGCAGCCCGAGGTGATGAACGTCTTGGCGCCGTTGATGACGTACTCGTCGCCCTCGCGCACCGCACTGGTGCGGATGCCCGCTACGTCGGAACCGCCGTCCGGCTCGGTCACCGCGAGCGAGCCGATCTTCTCGCCCGCCAGCGTCGGCCGGACCCAGCGTTCGATCTGCACCGGGTCCCCGGCCTCGGCGATGTGCGGGACCGCGATACCGCAGGTGAACAGCGAGGCGAACAGCCCGCCGGATCCGCCGGCGTAGTGCATTTCCTCGGCGACGACCACCGAGTCGAGATAGTTGCCGTCACCACCGCCCACCGACTCCGGGAAGGAGACGCCGAGCAGGCCGAGTTCCCCGGCCTTCCGGTGCAACTCACGCGGCAGCTCGCCGTCACGTTCCCAGTCGTCGAGGTGCGGCAGGACCTCGCGCTCGGCGAACGTGCGCACGGTCTTGCGCAGTTCGTCGCGCTCGGGTGTCCGGAAAGGATCGAGAGTCACAGCAGCGCCTCCGGAATGTCGATCTCCCGTGACCGCAGCCATTCGCCGAACGCCTTGGCCTGCGGGTCGAACCGTGCCTGCGACGCGACGCCCTCGCCGAGGATGCCTTCGACGACGAAGTTGATCGCCCACAGGTTCGGCAGCAGATGCCGGGTCACCGGCAGGTCCGCGGTTTCGGGCAGCAGCAGGCGGAACTCCTGCACGGTGAGGCGATGTGCCAGCCACCGCCAGGCCTCTTCGGACCGTACCCAGACACCGAGGTTGGCGTTGCCGCCCTTGTCGCCGCTGCGCGCGCCGATCACGCGGCCCAGCGGGACGCGGCGCACCGGCCCGTCCGGTAACCGCTCCGGTAGCTCCGGCTCCTCCACTTCGGACAGTGCGAGCGTGTCGGCGGCGGGAGCGATGTCCACCCGCGACCCATCCGGGAGGACCGCGACGTGCGGGACTTCCTTGGCGTCCACATAGGACGCGGTGTACAGCCCGTACGGCGAGGCATCCGAAGGCGGTGCGGTGACGTGAAAACCGGGGTAGCTGGCCAGCGCCAGCTCGATCGCGGCGCCGCTGAAGGCCCGGCCCGCCACCTTCGGGTCGGCGTCCTTGACCGCGACGTGCAACAGCGCGCTCGCCCGCTGTTCGGTGTCAGCATCCGGATGCTCGGTACGCGCGAGTGTCCACTTGACCTCGGCGGGCCGTTTCTTGAGCGCGCCTTCGAGTTGCTCCTTGACCAGCGCGGCTTTCTCCTCGATGTCCAGTCCGGTGAGGACGAACGTGGTCTCGTTGCGGAAGCCGCCGAGGCTGTTGAGGCACACCTTGAGCGTCGGCGGTGGCGCCTCGCCGCGTGCCCCGCTGATCCGCACCCGGTCCGGCCCGTCCTCGGTGAGGCTCAGCGTGTCGAAGCGCGTGGTGACGTCCGGCCCGGCGTAGCGCGCGCCGGTGATCTCGTACAGCAGCTGCGCGGTGACCGTCCCGACATTCACGACGCCGCCGGTGCCGGGATGTTTGGTGATGACGCTGGAGCCGTCGGCCTCGATCTCGGCGATCGGGAAGCCCGGCACGCCGATCGTGTGCTCGGTGAAGAACGCGTAGTTCCCGCCGGTGGCCTGGGTCCCGCATTCGATGACATGCCCGGCGGCGACCGCGCCCGCGAGCGCGTCGTAGTCGTCACGGGCCCAGCCGAAGTGCGCGGCGGCGGGCCCGACGATCACCGAGGCGTCGGTGACCCGGCCGGTCACGACGACGTCCGCCCCGGCGTTCAGGCACTCCGCGATCCCCCACGCGCCGAGATAGGCGTTGGCGGTCAACGGTTTTCCGAAATCCAACTCTTCGGCGCGGGCGATCAGGTCATCGCCCTCGACGTGCGCGATCGAGACATCGACGCCGAGCTTCGCGGCCAGCTCCCGCAGCGCGTCGGCCAACCCGGCCGGGTTGAGACCGCCCGCGTTGGCGACGATCTTGACGCTCTTTTCCTTGGCCAGCGCGAGGTTTTCCTCCAGCTGGCGCAGGAACGTCTTGGCGTAGCCGCGGTTCGGGTCCTTCAGCCTGTCCCTGCCGAGGATGAGCATGGTCAGCTCGGCGAGGTAGTCCCCGGTCAGCACGTCGAGCGGGCCGCCGGTGAGCATCTCGCGCACGGCGGAGAACCGGTCGCCGTAGAACCCGGACGCGTTCCCGATGCGCAGCACGTCCGCGCTCATGCGATCGCCTCGCTCCGCGAGACAGTGTCCAATCCTTTTTGGCGCATGATGTCCTCGATTCGCTCGCAAGCG
Source organism: Amycolatopsis sp. NPDC059021 (assembly GCF_042739895.1). Taxonomy (NCBI): domain Bacteria; kingdom Bacillati; phylum Actinomycetota; class Actinomycetes; order Pseudonocardiales; family Pseudonocardiaceae; genus Amycolatopsis; species Amycolatopsis sp. NPDC059021. The sequence goes on along the minus strand of NZ_JBHYIQ010000025.1, from coordinate 19,520 downwards.
TCGCTCATGCAAACTGCCCCGGCTTGCGGCCCGCCCCGGGCGGCCCGGCGAACGCCTGCGCGATGCCCAGCCACTCGTCGACGCCGTCCCCGGTGGCGACGAGGTCGGTGTCGTCACGGTGCCGCCGCTGCGTGATGAGCAGGCAGAAGTCCACCGCGCTGCCGGTGAGCCGCTGCTCGGCGTCCTCGGGCCCGAACGCCCACGTCGACCCGTCCGGCGCGGTCAGCTCGACCCGGAACTGTTCGGCAGGCGGGGCGAGCGAATGGAGTTTGAACGCGAAGTCACGCGTGCGGGTGCCGAACCGGGTGATGTGCCACAGCCGCATGGTCGGCTCGCGGACCAGGCCGAGCGCGTCGAAGATGTCCTGGCCGTGTGCCCAGGTCTCCATCATGCGCGCGGTCGCCATCGAGGCCGCGCTCATCGGCGGGCCGTACCAGGGCAGTTTCTGTCCCTCTGGCACGGCGGCCAGCGCGTCCGCCAGCGCGGCCCGGCCCGTGCGCCAGTCCGCGAGCAGCTGCCGGGGTGCCTTCTCCGCACCCTCGGCCGCGCCCGCGTCGACGTAGTTTTCGCCGATCTGGAGCAGTTTTTCGACTTCGCCCTGCCAGTCTTCCGGATGCGCCGCCGAGATCAGCGACTTCTCGTCGGTCCAGGCCAGATGCGCGATCTGGTGCGCGATCGTCCAGCCTTCCGCGGGGGTCGGCCGCGCCCAGTCCGACGCGGGCAGGCCGGCCACCACGTCGTCGATCGTCTGTGTTTCCGCCGCGAGATCACCGAGGATCACGCCGAGGTCCGCCATCGCACGCCTCCTTGCGTCCGCCCCAGGCTCGCACCGGCCGACAGAAAAATCAAGCACGCCTGATTGTTTTCGTCCCCGACCGGCCGGGCCACTATTGACACCTTGCCAGTAGTGGTGAGCTGGCTTACTGTCGGGGATATGGCCGACTACGCCGACATCACCTACGCGGTCTCCGAGCGGATCGCCACCGTGACGCTGAACCGCCCGGAGGCCCGCAACGGCTACACGATCCGGATGGCCGACGAGCTCGGCGACGCCATGGACCGGGCCGACCGCGACGAGGACGTCCGGGTCGTTGTCCTCACCGGCGCGGGCAAGGATTTCTCCGTGGGTGCGGACCTTTCCCAGGGCGGCTTCGACTTCGACCCGGAATCCGGACCGGACGCGGCGTGGCAGGAGCCCGCCGGCCGGTGCTCGAAGCGGATCTTCACGATGAACAAACCGGTCATCGCCGCGTTGCGCGGCGCGGCCGTCGGCGGCGGCATCACCATCACGCTTTCGTGCGATTTCCGCCTCGCCGCCGAGGATTCCCGGTTCGGGTTCGTGTTCACCCGGCGGGGGATCTACCCCGAGGGCGCGTCCGCCTGGTTCCTCCCCCGGCTCGTCGGCATGGGCACCGCGCTCGACTGGATGATCAGTGGCCGTCTCGTCGACGCGCGGGAAGCGCTCTCGGCCGGGCTCGTCCACCGGCTGCACCCGGCGGACACCGTGCTCGACGAGGCGTACGCGCTCGCGCGCGAGATCATCGCCACCACCGCGCCGGTGTCGGTCGCGGTCACCCGCCAGTTGCTCTACCGGATGGCGAGCGCGCCTTCACCATTCCCCGTGCACGAACTCGACTCCCGGCTGATCGGCGGCCTGGGCAAGAGTTCCGACGCCGTCGAGGGTGTCGTGTCGTTCCTGCAGAAACGCCCGCCGGAGTTCGCCATGCGCGTCGACAAGGACCTCCCCGACTACCTGCCCTGGCTCCATGAGTGATTACCCGCCCGAACCGTGGAACCTCGCGGGGGACGCCTGGCTGTCCGTCTGGCGCGTCCCAGTCAGTGAGATACCGGCCCTGCCCGAAGGCGCCCGCCCCCTCGTCTGGCGCGGGCGGGCGACGGTCGTCACCGCGTGGATCGACTACCGGCCACCGGGTCAGCTGAGCTATCACGAACTGCTCGCGACCGTGGCCGTCCACGGCCGCCGCGCGGCCACGTCGATCACCGGCATCTGGGTCGACAGCGAGACGTCACTGGCAGGCGGACGCGCGCTGTGGGGCATCCCGAAGGATCTCGCCGCGTTCGAGTTCGCGGGCGGCCACGCGTTCACGGCGTCCGCGGCGACCGGCGACGACTGGATCGCGACCGCCGCCTTCACGCCGCGCCTCGGTCTCCCCTTCTCCATCCCTGCCGCCTTCGAGGTGGTCCAGACCCTCGACGGACGGCTCAAGCGCAGTCCGGTGGCGTCGAAGGCAGGCGCACGGCTGGCGTCCTCGGACTGGCAGATCAACCCCGCGGGACCGCTCGGCCACCTCGCCGGGCACCGTCCGGTGGCCAGCGCGAAGCTGGCCGGTTTCACCCTGCGCTTCGGCGGCTGACGACCTCTGCGGAGTGACCCGCAGACCGGTGACCCACGCGCTCTCAGTGATCACCTAACCCGCCAGGGTGAGTGCGCGACACGCCACCCATTGGGGCACGTGCGGCCCCCAACCCCTACATGTAGTCTCTGGGGACCGACGGCACCAGCGGCGGGGAGTCCGCTCAGAGTGCCTGCCGGCCAACGCTTTGCCCGACCAGCAGCGCTTCGTCCGGGGGACGATGCGCCGATCCGACGCGCCCTTTGGGAGTCATGCATGTCAGTCGACACCAGCCATCGCCCACCCTCCTCTCCGGACAACAAGCCAGCCGGAGTCCGGGTGATCCGGCGCGACGGCAATGTGTCGGAGTTCGACGCCAACAAGATCTCGGTCGCGCTGACGAAGGCGTTCCTCGCCGTCGAGGGTGACGACGCCGCCGCGTCCTCGCGCGTCCACCACGTGGTCGCCGAGCTGACCGAGCAGGTCGAGACCTCGCTGCTGCGCCACGCCGGCCCCGAGCCCGCCCTGCACATCGAGCAGATCCAGGACCTCGTCGAGCTCGCGCTCATGCGCGGCGGGCACCACAAGGTCGCCCGCGCGTACGTCCTCTACCGCGAGGAGCGCGCCAAGGCCCGTCAAGCGGCCGCGCCGGTCCCGGCCGAGGCCGCCCTCAACGTCAAGGGCGCCGACGGTTCGCTGCGTCCCCTCGACTGGGCGCGCGTGTCCCACGTTGTGGGAGAAGCCGTCGCCGGGCTGGACGACGTCTCCGCCGAGCCGGTGCTCGCCGAGACCAAGCGCAACCTCTACGACGGCATCAGCGCCGACGAACTCGCGCTCGCGCAGATCATGGCCGCCCGCGTGCTCGTCGAGCAGGAGCCGAACTACTCCTACGTGTCCGCCCGGCTGCTGCTGGACAAGCTGCGCGGCGAGGCGCTGAGCTACCTCGCCGGCGCGCCGCGCCAGGCCAGCCAGGACGAGATGGCGACGGAGTACGCGCCGTACTTCCGCGCCTACCTGCGCCGCGCCGTCCAGCTGGAGCTGGTCGACGCCGAGCTGACCTCCTTCGACCTGGACAAGATCACCGCGGCCATCCGGCCCGAGCGTGACCTCGACTTCGGGTTCCTCGGCCTGCAGACGCTGTACGACCGGTACTTCCAGCACCACGACGGCGTCCGTTTCGAGCTGCCGCAGGCGTTCTTCATGCGCGTCGCGATGGGACTGGCGATCCGCGAGGACGACCGCGAGGCCCGCGCGATCGAGTTCTACGAGCTGCTCTCGTCGTTCCACTTCATGGCCTCGACGCCGACGCTGTTCAATTCGGGCACCACGCGCGCGCAGCTGTCGTCCTGCTTCCTGACCACTGTGGACGACGATCTCGACTCGATCTTCCAGGCGTACAAGAACAACGCGCTGCTGGCCAAGTACTCGGGCGGGCTCGGCAACGACTGGACCCCGGTCCGCGGCCTCGGCGCGCACATCAAGGGCACCAACGGCCAGTCCCAGGGCGTCGTGCCGTTCCTCAAGATCGCCAACGACACCGCGGTCGCGGTGAACCAGGGCGGCAAGCGCAAGGGCGCGGCCTGCGCCTACCTCGAGACCTGGCACGTGGACATCGAGGAGTTCCTCGACCTGCGCAAGAACACCGGTGACGACCGGCGGCGCACGCACGACATGAACACCGCGAACTGGGTGCCGGACGAGTTCCTGCGCCGCGTCGAGGCCGACGGGCAGTGGACGCTGTTCTCCCCCAACGAGACGCCGGATCTGCACGACCTCTACGGGAACGCGTTCGCGCAGCGCTACCGCGAGTACGAGGCCGCCGCCGACCGCGGCGAGATCAAGGTGTTCCGCCGGGTCCGCGCGGTCGACCTGTGGCGGCGCATGCTGACCATGCTGTTCGAGACCGGGCACCCGTGGATCACCTTCAAGGACCCGTGCAACCTGCGCTCGCCGCAGCAGCACATCGGCGTCGTGCACTCGTCGAACCTGTGCACCGAGATCACGCTGAACACCAGCACCGATGAGGTCGCGGTCTGCAACCTCGGCTCGGTCAACCTGCTCAAGCACGTGACTCCGTCCGGTTTGGACACCGAGCGGCTCGAAAAGACCGTGCGCACCGCCGTCCGCATGCTGGACAACGTGATCGACATCAACTTCTACACGATACCGGAGGCACGCCGCTCGAACCTGCGTCACCGCCCGGTCGGCCTCGGCCTGATGGGCTTCCAGGACGCGCTGTTCGAGTTGGGCGTTCCGTTGTCGTCCGAAGCCGCGGTGCGGTTCGCCGACGAGAGCATGGAGCACATCTCCTACTACGCGATCTCGGCCTCGACCAACCTCGCCGAGGAGCGCGGGCAGTACCAGAGCTTCGAGGGTTCCTTGTGGAGCAAGGGAATCCTGCCGATCGACTCGATGCGGCTGCTCATCGAGGCCCGCCAGGGCGACGCGCTCGACGTCGACCTCTCGTCCACTTTGGACTGGGGAACGCTGCGTGAGCGGGTCAAGACCGTCGGCATGCGCAACTCCAACGTGATGGCGATCGCGCCGACCGCGACGATCTCCAACATCTGCGGTGTCGGGCAGTCCATCGAGCCGCTGTTCCAGAACCTGTACGTCAAGTCGAACATGTCCGGCGACTTCACCGTGGTCAACCCGCATCTGGTCCGCTCGCTCAAGGAGCGGGGGCTGTGGGACGAGGTCATGGTGAGCGACCTGAAGTACTTCGACGGCAGCCTCGGCCAGATCGACCGCGTCCCGGACGACCTGAAGGCGTTGTACGCCACGGCGTTCGAGATCGAGTCGAAGTGGCTGGTGGACGCCGCGTCCCGGCGGCAGAAGTGGATCGACCAGGCGCAGTCGCTGAACCTGTACATCGCGGCGCCGAGCGGCCGCAAGCTCGACGAGCTGTACCGGTACGCGTGGCACAAGGGCCTCAAGACCACGTACTACCTGCGGGCGCAGTCCGCGACGCACGTGGAGAAGAGCACCCTGCGCGGCACGGACGGCAAGCTGAACGCCGTCTCGGCCGCCCCGGCCGCCGCCGCTCCCGCGGCGTCGCCGTCGGCCGCGGTTCCGGCGGTTTCCCCGGCGGCCTCGCCCGCGCCGTCGCCCTCACCGGAGGCAGCCGTGCCGGTGACGCCACCCGCGGCCGAGCCGAAGGAGATGCCCAAGGTGGAAGACGTCGACTTCGCCGCCGTCGAAGGCGCCGCCTGCCGCATCGACGACGCCGACTGCGAAGCCTGCCAGTAGCCCCCCAAGCCTCTGAAGGCCACCTTGAGGGAACCAGAGTCCCTCAAGGTGGCCTTCAGAGACAGTCACCGTCTTTCTGGAGTCCCCTGAGATGACCAACCTGGAAACCACGGACGCCACCGGCCTCGGCGAGATCGAGGTCGGCGCCGCCCGGATCAACGTCGACGACAAGCGGATGATCAACGCCCGCGCCGACGTCAACCAGCTGCTGCCGATGAAGTACCGCTGGGCGTGGGAGAAGTACCTCGCCGGCTGCAACAACCACTGGATGCCGACCGAGGTCGCGATGCAGGCCGACATCGCGCTGTGGAAGTCGGCCGACGGGCTGACCGAGGACGAGCGCACGATGCTCAAGCGCAACCTCGGCTTCTTCGCCACCGCGGAGTCGCTGGTGGCCAACAACATCGTGCTCGCGGTGTACCGCCAGATCACCAACCCCGAGTGCCGCCAGTACCTGCTGCGCCAGGCGTTCGAGGAGGCCGTGCACACGCACACCTTCCAGTACATCTGCGAGAGCCTCGGCCTGGTCGAGGGCGAGTTGTTCAACATGTACCGCGAGGTCCCGTCCATTTCGGACAAGGACGCGTGGGCGCTGAAGTACACGCAGAACCTGGAAAACCCGGACTTCGAGACCGGCACGCCGGAGGCCGACCAGGCGTTCCTGCGTGACCTCGTCGCGTTCTACGTGATCTTCGAGGGCATGTGGTTCTACACCGGCTTCGCGCAGATCCTCTCGCTCGGCCGCCGGAACAAGATGGTCGGGATCGCCGAGCAGTACCAGTACATCCTGCGCGACGAGTCGATCCACCTGAACTTCGGCATCGACTGCATCAACCAGATCAAGATCGAGAACCCGCACCTGTGGACCGAAGACTTCCAGGCCGAGGTGCGCGGGATGCTGCAGGAGGCGTGCGAGCTCGAGGTCGCCTACGCCCGCGACACCATGCCGCGCGGCATGCTCGGGCTGTCGCACGAGCTGTGCGAGCAGTACATGCACTTCATCACCGACCGCCGCGCCCAGCAGATCGGCCTCGCCCCGATCTTCGGCGAGACCGAGAACCCGTTCCCGTGGATGTCGGAGGCGATGGACCTCAAGAAGGAGAAGAACTTCTTCGAGACCCGCGTCATCGAGTACCAGTCCGGCGGCGCCCTCGACTGGGACTGATCCGCGACGGCGAACTCACGCACCTGAACGGACGCGGAGCCCGGGCCGATCGGTGCCCCGCGGGGGGGGGCGCGGGGTAGCGCGAGGGGAGTGGCGGGTGGGGCTGTAGCC